>JBGTHX010000452.1:0-21158 GCA_041746055.1 Lewinella sp.
GACATCCATGACGATGGCGGCACCCCACTCGGCGCGGTGACGCAGCAGTCCGTTTTCGAGGGCGTTCTCGGCGATGTCCTGAATATTGACGTCTAGGGTGGTGTACACATTGGCGCCGGAGGTCGGCTCCACGATGGCCAGGTTTTCGGTGGGCAGCCAGATGCCGCCGCCCATGTTGAACATCTCCTGCTTGCCGCTCTCGCCGGCCAGCACCTCATCGAAGGCGCCTTCGAGGCCGACCTTGGCGCCTTCCTCGCGGCTGTAGCCGATGGTGCGGCGGGCCAGCCAGCCGAAGGGCCGCTTGCGGGCCGCCCGTTTCTCGACGATCAGTCCGCCGCCCATGCGACCCTGATTGAAGATGGGAAACTTGCGGATCCGGGAGAGCTCGCTGTAGCTGACGCTTTCGGCCAGCTTGAAGTAGTGGTTGGCGGAGCCGCTAAGACTGTCGCGCATCATCAGCAGGCTGTCGCGCCAGGCACCCGGGGTGTGCTCGCTGTCGATATGACGGGACAGCAGCAGGGCCAGGCTGTCGATGTTGTCGTAATAATCGCGCGGACTGGCGACGTAAGGGTCGAAGTGCAGGCTGAAGTAGGGCACCGAGGTCGCCAGCAGGTTATCGTTGTGGCTGTAGATGTTACCGCGTTCGGCCTGCACCGTGACGATGCGGAAGCGTTCCCGACCCATCTCCTGAAACTCCGCCTGCCGCAGCACCGCGATATCCACCGTACGGTACATCAGCAGGGCGGCCACGGGCACGATGATCACCGCCAGGATGGCGAAGATGCGGATCAGGACCTCGTCTTTAAAATTTACGGCCACGGGTGCGGATTGGGTGGTTGGGTGCTGGGTGGTTTATTTGGCTACGGGGGCGTAGATTTTTTTGGGTTTGCCGCGGTGGAGGCGCAGTCCGGCGGGGCGGACCTGGTCCACCACTTCGGAGCGTAGCCCGTTGTACATGTTCTCGCTTTCGAGGGACATGTAGAGCCAGCGTTTTTCCTTGATATCGGATTCTAGCTCCTGGATGCGGCGCACATTGTACTCGGCGTAGTGGGCATTGCCGATATAGAGCAGTGCCAGGACTCCCAAAAAGGAGAGGTAACCGAGATTGTCCAGGATGAGAGCGGGCACGGAGGGGACCGTGGAGCGCTTGCGCTTTACTGCCATAATATATTCACACCTTTTAGCGGGTCCGTGGACCCTAATCAAATCTTCCTTCCGGGGTCATCGGCGGGAGGACAAGTCCCTCCGACGACCCCGTGGGGAAGGGTCGGAGCTAGCTCCGCTCCCCGGCTCTCAGCTTGGCGCTTCGGGCCCGGGAGTTTTGCCGAATTTCTTCGGCGGATGGTAGTACGGGTTTCTTCGTCAGGACCTTGTACGGGCGGTCAATTTTCCCGTAAAAGTCCTTGTGGACGGTTCCTTCCGCGTTACCGGTTTTGAGGTAGTTTTTGGTGATGCGATCCTCCAGTGAATGATAGCTGATCACGCTGAGTCGGCCTTGTGTTGGTATCAGTAAGTTGGTGGCTTGTGCCAATAAATCAGTAAGTGCGCCGATCTCGTCGTTAACCTCAATGCGAAGTGCCTGGAACACCTGCGCCAGGTAGCGCGGGCGTTGCCCCCTCACCCAGGGCTTGACCACCTGGAGCAGATCCTGGATGGTGGCGATGGGCGATTGCTCTCTGGCCTCGGCGACTGCCAGGGCGAGGGAGCGGGCGTTGCGGACTTCACCGTACTCGCCGAAAACTTTCTGCAGGTCCTCCGGGCTGTAGTTATTCACTACGTCGGCGGCCGAGCGATCGGCCCCCGTACCCATGCGCATGTCGAGCGCGGCGTCGAAGCGGAAACTGAATCCGCGTTCGGCCTGGTCGAACTGGTGGCTGGAAACCCCCAGGTCGGCGAGCAGGCCGTCGATCCGGTCCACCCCGTACAGGCGCAGGAAATTGGCGAGGTTGCGAAAGTTGGCAGCTACGAAGGTAAATCTGCCGTCATCGAGGGCGTTGGCCTCAGCTTCCTCATCCTGGTCAAAGCCGAACAGCCGGATGTCTTGCGACCCGGCGCGTTCGAGGATAAAGCGGCTGTGACCGCCGCCACCGAAGGTGGCATCAACGTAAACTCCTCCGGGGCGGAGGTTCAGTAAACCGACGCTTTCGTCGGCCAGTACGGGGACGTGGTAGGCCATTACACCTCCGGCTGTCCCGCGAAACCAGAACCACCGAGTACTTCGTCGGACAACGCGGAGTAGTCTTCTGCTCCCTCGTCGAACTGCGCTTCGTATTCGGCTTCCGCCCAAATTTCAATCCGGTCGCTCATGGCACTGAGTACAAGGTTTTTGTCCGCGTTCGCGTAGTTCAGCAACTGCTTGGGAAGCAATAGCCGGTCTGCGGAATCCGGGACGAGCTCGGTGGCTCCGCGGTAGAATAACCGGGCAAACTGAAGGTTCTTCTGGTTAAACTTGTTGAGTTGGTCCACCGCGACCTTGAAATTGTCCCACACCGGCTTCGGAAAGAGGGTGAGGCAATTGCTGAATCCACGGTTGACGACAAACTTCAGGGTGTCGCGGTCGCCGAGCTCCTTGAGTAGCCCACTGGGTAGACGGAAGCGGCCCTTGGAGTCAAGCGCCACGTAGTATTCGCCCAGTAAGTCATACTGCTGTGCCATAAAACGATGCACGGTGGGTACGCTTACCCACCGCTAGCGCTAAGGTAACACCTTGTGACACATCCTACCACTTTTCGCCACTTTTTTTGCCCTTCCGGAGGTATTTCCTACCCCTTCCCCTTACACACGCATGACAATGGAAACATTATGTTGTCATGGCCGGACAAATTCGCTTTTGGCTTACGCTTGTGGCGTGGCTTCTGGACAAAGAACGCAAATTGTGTCGAATATTTCCCTTAATCGAATAGACTGTTGGGTGGTAAAAAGTGGGTAAACCATCCCGGCGGGAGGCTGTTTTCCCTTCATATGGACGTCCTTCTCTACATAGCCATCACTATAGCCACCGTAGCCGGCATGGAATTCGTAGCCTGGGCCGCCCACAAGTACCTGATGCACGGTGCGCTCTGGTACCTCCACGAGGACCATCACCGTCCTCACCCCGAGAAGGAAGGCTTTTTTGAGAAGAACGATCTCTTCTTTCTGGTCTTCGCCATCCCCAGTGCCGCGTCCTATATCATAGGCCTTAACGTACCGGGCTGGTTCTGGCTCACCTTCGTAGGCATCGGCATCAGCATCTACGGAGCTATCTACTTCCTCATCCACGACGTCTACATCCACCGGCGGTTCTCGTGGTTCCGGCAGCTCGATGGTAAGTACAGCCGCGCCATCCTGCGCGCTCACGGCCACCACCACGCCATCACCGAAAAGGACGGCGCCGAGAGCTTCGGCCTCCTGGTCGTGGCCCGCAAATACTTCGGCCGCCGCAGCGCATGGGCAAATCAGGAGCAGAAGGCGTAATTTGCTACCGCATGGAGGACCGCCTGCTGGATAAAATCGCCGAACCCTTTAACCTGCAGCTCCCCGAGTACGCTACGCTCGAGGCAATGATCGACGGGGTGCTTCCCGCCGTGGCCCAGTTTAGCGAGACCAGTCTGCTCGAAGAGGACAGCCCCCTCTACACCCTCAACTGGGTAAAGATGACGGACCGGCCCGGCGCCACCGAAATCCAGCTTTACCGCTTTCAGGGATACATGCAGGGTGAGATCCGTGTGGTTACCGATGGCGTCGTTACTGCCATGGCCTACGAAGTGGAGGAAAGTGGACAACGGATCATTGTCGGGCAGAGTATCATGCGCGACAGCTTCCTGTACGAACTCGCCTTCCTGGACAGTGATTTCCTGATCCTCCGCCGCCACGGGAACGCTGCCAATATCCGGGAACGGTACCTCTTTTTTTGCCGCGAGGCCATCGGCACCCGCCTCACCTGGAACGAGGCACTGGAACGGCTCGTGGACAAGTACCGCAACAGCCAGTTCCCCCTCCTCTTGGTTGGCCTGGTGGTCGCGGCCCTCATCGCCCTCATGCTCTACTTCCGTTAGCCGTACAGGCTCATCGCTACCCGGTAGGTGTTCGCGTGGGCTTCGATGATGGTAGCCAGCCGGTCGCTGTATCCGCCGCCCATGGCGACCGCCACCGGCAGATTCCGCGAACGGCATTCCTCCAGTACGTAGCGGTCCCGCTCCCGGCAACCGGACAGACTCAGGGCCAGGCGCCCCAGCTTGTCCGTGGCCAGCACGTCCACCCCACTCAGGTAGAAGACCAAATCGGGCCGTAGACCGTCCAGCAGCCCGGGCAGATGGCCGCGCAGGGTGTCGAGGTACACCTCGTCCCCGGTCTGGTCGGGCAGACCGATATCCAAATCGGATTGCTCTTTTCGGCCGGGGTAGTTCCGGGCGCCGTGCATCGAAAAGGTAAATACGCGGGTTTCCTCCCGGAAAATGCGCGCCGTGCCGTTACCCTGGTGCACGTCGAGATCCACCACCAGAATCTTCTCCGCCTCGCCGTGGTACAGGAGTTCGTTGGCCGCGATCGCGATATCGTTGAACACGCAGAAGCCCTCGCCGTGGTCCGCAAAGGCGTGGTGGGTACCGCCGGCCACGTTCAGGGCCACCCCGTCCCGTTTGGCAAAGCGGGCACAGTCCAGCGTTCCCTGGGCAATGACCCGTCCGCGCGCCACCAGGTCCGGCCGCATGGGAAAGCCGATCGCCCGGGCCTCCTTCCGGGTGAGGTCATTCTGGCGGAGTTTGCGCCAGTACTCGAGGGTGTGGGTCCGCAGGATAGCCTCCTCCGACAGCGGCGCAGCGGTAAAGAACTGCGACTCGTCCAGGGTCCCTTCGAAGAGGAGTTGCTCCGGCAGCAGGGTGTACTTGTCCATCGGGAAGCGGTGTCCCGGCGGCAGTTCGTACCGGTAGATCGGACTGAACGCTACCCGCACCGGCTAGTTGACCCGCTTGTACGCGAAGTCGGAGTAACGCAGAATATTGACGAAGGTGTTTTCGAAGCGATCGATGACCGCCTCTTCCACATTACTGGCATCAGCCGGCAGCACCGCTACGGGGGCGAAGCGGAAGCTGGTGTGCATCAGCGTCTCCGGGTGATCCTGCAGTTGGAACTGGAAGCGCGTGCCGTAGCGGGCGATCATCTGCATGAAATAGCGCGTCACGTCATAGCCGATGTAGGCCTCATCCCGCGGCAGGGCGGCGTAGCGGTCGTAGAACTTCCTGCGGAATTCCCGCACCTGGGGGTCCAGGGGATCAATGAAGATGCTGCTGCTGATGTGCACGTTGGTACCTTCCACGAATTCGGCGTTCAGCCGCTCGAAGTTGGCCCACTGCGGAAGTCCGTACACGGCAATGTTGTCCCCGTTCTCGGCCCGTGTCGCCTGGTAGGCCTGCCGCAGGAAGTTGGCCACGAAGGCTTCGTCCTGGTAAACGGGCACCATGAATACCGTGCGCCGTCCTTCGAGGTAGCGGGACAGGTCGGGCACCTCACCGCTGATGATCATTTCCTCCAGGGGTTCGCCGTCCTCCTCGCCCGTGAGGAGCCGGTACTCGTCCTGGAAGTAGGCCAGGCGCCCGCGCTCGCCGGCGGGGGCCACCAGCACGATGCGGTCCGCGCCCTGGGTACGGTAGGCGTGGCCGAACAACTGCCGCAGGTGGGTTTCCAGGGTGGGATTCACCTGCACGTAGTTGCTGTTTCCCTCACTGATTCCCGTGGCCGCGCTGTAGGGGGAGATGAGCACCTTCTCCTGGCCGCGCACGGCTTCCGCTACCAGGCTGACATCGTCTTTGAGGTAAGGACCGATGATCAGCTGGGAGCGCAGGTACTCGGGAGAGCCCAGAATGGACTCCACCTGTTGCGTATTGGCCCGGCTATCCTGCACGCGGACGTCGAAGGCGATGTTGTCTTCCCGCACTTCGTCCATGGCCATTTCCGCTCCGCTATAGAAGTGGAGGGCCCAGAGCGAGTTAGGGTCCAGGCTGCTGGTGCCTTCGCTGTAGCGGTCGGAGAGAAAGGGCAGGATAAAATCAACGCCGTAACCGCTGAGCAGCCGTGAGCCGTTGCGCCCCGTGCCCGTCTGGGTCACCGGCGGAAGGCCGGGCGCGGGCGGAGTGGTCGGGGCGGGGGCCACGTAGGGGTTGCTGCCGTCCTCGGTGATTGGACCGCGGTCGCCGGTGGCATCGTCGGTCCAGGCGATGGTGTCCATCGGCTGGGTCGGCGCGTTGATCACGATGTAGGTGCCGCTTTCCTCGTCGAAGACGCGGCGGCTCTGTACCGGATCGAGGTCCTCTCCGTCGCGGCCGGGCCGCGTACCGGTGGTGGGCCGGGTGGAATCCACCGGCCGGAATAGCTCGCAGGAAGAGGCGACCGTCGTCAGCAGGAGCGCCAGCAGACAGTAATACAGGGGGCTACTCCCACTCGATGGTAGCCGGCGGCTTGGTACTGATGTCATAAACGACGCGGTTAATTCCTTTTACGTTATTGATAATGGAGCTGGAGACGGCGGCCAGAAAGTCGTAGGGCAGGTGGCTCCACTCGGCGGTCATGCCATCGGTGGAGGTTACCGCCCGTAACGCGACGGCCTGCTCATAGGTGCGCTCGTCACCCATTACGCCCACCGACTGGACGGGCAGCAGGATCGTACCCGCCTGCCATACCTGGTCGTAGAGGCCGTACTCTCGCATCTTATTGATGTAGATGGCGTCGGCCTCCTGCAGCAGGCGCACCTTCTCCGGCGTGATGTCGCCGAGGATGCGGATGGCGAGCCCCGGCCCCGGGAAGGGGTGGCGGCCGATCAGGTGAGCGGGCATACCGAGTTCGGTGCCTACGCGCCGGACCTCGTCCTTAAAGAGGTTGCGCAGCGGCTCCACGATCTTGAGGCCCATCTTCTCCGGTAGCCCGCCCACGTTGTGGTGGCTCTTGATGGTCACCGAGGGGCCGTGGACGCTGACGCTCTCGATCACATCGGGATAGATGGTGCCCTGCCCGAGGTACCTGATGTTGGTCAGTTTCTTGGCTTCGCGCTCGAATACCTCGATGAATACCCGGCCGATGGCCTTGCGCTTCTTCTCCGGGTCGCTCTCGCCGGCCAGGGCCGAGTAGAATTCCTGCTTGGCGTCAATGGCGGTCACGTTCAGGCCCATGCCCTCGTAACTAAGTTCCACCTCCTCGAACTCCCCCTTCCGGAGCAGTCCGTTGTCGATGAAGAAACAGAAGAGCCGGTCGCCGATCGCGCGGTGCAGCAGCATGGCGGCCACGGAGCTATCCACGCCCCCGCTGAGTCCAAGCAGCACGCGGTCTTCGCCAATCTTGTCGCGCAGGGCGTCCACCGTCTCCTCGATGAAGTGGGCCGGCGTCCAGTCACCGGAGCAACCCGCGATATCGATCACGAAGTTTTCCAGCAATTGTTTCCCGTCCAGGCTGTGGTATACTTCCGGGTGGAACTGTATGCAGTACACCGGCTGCTCGAAGCGGTCGCCGATGGCCCCGAAAGCAGCCACTTCCACGTCGGCGGTGGAGGCCAGCAGTTCGAAGCCCTCCGGCAAGTGCTCGATGGTATCACCGTGTGACATCCACACCTGCGAGCCCGTGCCCACGCCCTGGAACAGACCTTCGCTCCCGCGCACCCGCCCAAGATTAGCCTTGCCGTATTCCCGTTTGAGGCTACGGCTCACCGTACCGCCGTAGTGCTGGGCGATGTATTGCGCGCCGTAGCAGATACCGAGGACGGGCACCTTGCCCACCACCTTGTCCAGATCGGCGTGCAGCGCCTGTTCCTCGCGCACGCTGAAGGGGCTGCCGCTGAGGATCACGGCCTTGTACGCATCGTCGAGATTGGGTATCTTGTTGAAGGGAACGATCTCGCTGAACACGTTGAGCTCGCGGATCCGGCGGGCAATGAGCTGGGTATACTGGCTGCCGAAGTCGAGAATGAGGACCTTTTCCGTCATGCCGCAAATATAGCGTACCGACCCTTGGGCGGGCACGCGGGTGCAAAGTTTCCCCTGCCGGCGGGGGCTACCCGCCCTACATATTACACTGGCAGTTCTCCAGGCACTCGATGATGAGGCTCACGTCGCGCTCCTTCAGTGAATACATGACCGACCGTCCATCGCGCTTGGCGCTCAGAATTCCCTTCAACTTCATCGTCTGCAGGTGATGGCTCACGAGCGATTGTTCCGACTCCAGGGCGTCAGTGATGCTGCCCACGCTGAGGCGGGGGTGCTGCTCGAGCAGGTGCACGATTCCGAGGCGCAGGGGATGGGCGACGGTCTTCAGGATGAAGGCGATCCGCTCCAGCTTTTCGGCTTCCTGAGGGTTGATAACGGTAGGCTTGATCTGTTCCATGCTGGGGCGGTGGTGGACCTACTATACAAAATCGGCGGCAATCGGGTTGAGGAGGGGGGGGGGTAAGGGGGCTAAGGGGATAAGGGGATAAGGTAGATACTATCCATCCTCTACCCCTTCACCCCTTTACTCCCTTACCCCTTTACTCCCTAACCCCTTGACAACTAGGAGATATCCATCCCCGCAAAGACCTCCATCACCTCCCGCACGTGATCGGCGCTGGTGCTGAGCAGGTCCATTTCGGCGTCGTTGAGCTTGAGTTCGATGATCTGTTCGATACCGTTCTTGCCGAGTTTGACCGGTACGCCGAGGAAGATATCGCTCATTCCGTACTCTCCGTTGAGGTGGGCGCAGCAGGGGAAGATGCGGTTCTCGTCGCGGATGATGCTGGCCACCATCTGGGCGGCGGCGGCACCGGGCGCGTACCAGGCGGAGGTACCCATGAGCTTGACGAGCTCTCCCCCACCCGACTTGGTGCGGTCTACGATAGCTTCGAGATCCTCGTCCGAGATCATCTCCGTGACGGGGATACCGCTCACGGTGGTGTAGCGGGGCAGCGGCACCATGGTATCGCCGTGGCCACCGAGCAGCATGGCCTGGATGTCCTTCGGGCTTACGTCGAGGGCGGTGGCCAGGAAGGCGCGGTAACGGGCGGTATCGAGGATGCCGGCCATGCCGAAGACGCGGCTGCTGGGCAGTCCACTGGCCTTATAGGCGGCGTGGGTCATGACGTCGAGCGGGTTGGACACGACGATGATGATGGGGTTTTTGGAGTACTCCATGATGGACTTGGTCACCATGGTCACGATCTTGGCATTGGTCGAGATCAGGTCGTCGCGGCTCATGCCGGGCTTGCGGGGGATTCCGGCCGTAATGACTACGATGTCGCTGTCGGCGGTATCGGCGTAGTTCTCGGTACCGGATAGCCGGGTGCTGTAGCCGTCGATGCTGGCCTGCTGCCAGGAGTCGAGGGCTTTACCGCGGGCCATATCGCCCTTGATGTCGAGCACGACCACCTCGCGGATCAGGTCGTGGTGTGCCAGCACGTTGGCAACGGTGGCACCTACGTTTCCGGCGCCGACTACGGTTACTTTACTCATAAATTCTTTTCGTTTAGGTGGCTTCCGGCCGGGCCCCACGGGGCGGGCAGGAATGCGTCCGGTGTAAAATTTGTGGGAGGCGAAAGTAGCCAAATTTCACCGGACGCGTGGAAATGCCGCCCCACTGACCCTCTAGGCAGAAAGCGTGGGCTACTTTTAAGCCTGAACTCAACTCCCCCCGATGCTCGCACGGCTACTTCTCTGTATTTTCGTTTTCGCCGCTTCCCTATCCTACCTCTCCGCCCAGGAAACAAACCGCGGCTGCGCCACCACCGGCCGGTCGCCGTGGATCGATGCCTACCAGTCGGGCGTCATCAAGCCGGTTCCCAAATCGCTGGTGCTGCGCTACGTGCCCGTACACCTTACACTGGTGGGTGACGACAACGGCGACGGTTACGCCGACCCCCTGGCCATCCTGCAGAGTTTCGAGCTGCTGAACGAGGATTTTGCCAAGATCGACGTGCGCTTCTACATCGACAACAGCATCGATTACCTGAACAGCAGCCTCTATTACGACCACAGCTTTGACGAGGGCAACGACCTCATGCGTAACTACAACCGTCCCAACGTCGTCAACAGTTACGTGGTCGGAAACCCCGCCGGCGCCTGTGGCTACTACAGCGGACGGGGAGACGGAATCGCCCTGGGCATCAACTGCATTTCTCCCGGAGAGCGCGTGTGGAGCCATGAGGTCGGTCATTACCTCGGACTGCCTCACACCTTCTACGGCTGGGAAAGCAAGGATGACATCGCCAACGTGGACGCCTTCGACAAACCCGCCCCGGCAACCCTCAACTACAACGGGCGGGACGTGGAAGTGGAGCGGGTGGACGGCAGCAACTGTGAAGAGGCAGCCGACGGCTTCTGTGATACGGCCCCCGATTACCTGCCCGAGCGGTGGCGGTGCAACGATGAGGGTATCTACCCCGACAGCCTGCTCGACCCCGACTCCACCCGCTTCGCCGTGCAGGCGGAAAATATCATGAGCTACGCCTACGATGGCTGCGTCGAGCGGTTCTCACCCCAGCAAATCACCGCAATGAATACCAATCTGACCGGACGCCGCGGACTCGGCAGAACGGAGGTGCCGGAATTCGCCGCCGCACGCGGGGAGGACCTGGAGTTGCTTAGCCCCGCCCAGAATGAGACCGTGCAGTATTCCGACAGCGTACAACTGGTCTGGAACAGCGTGCCGAACGCGGATTTCTACCTCGTGCAGCTGAATATCAGCTCCAACTTCAACGGGACCGTATTCACGTCTTTTTTCACCACCGACACTTCGGCCGCCATCGTCAATATCCTGAATCCCAATACCCGCTACTACTGGCGGGTCCGGCCCGTGAACCGCTACGACGTCAGCGGCACCTTCAGTGAGTCGCAGCGGTTCCGCAACGGTCCGCAGGAATCCACCGGTATCCGACAGGACGCGACGCTGGACGCGGCGGTCAGCGTATCGCCCAACCCCGTGGTCAGCGGCGCTCCCCTGACCATCACGGCGGCGGCCACCGGCGGTGGCCAGCTGAACGTCCAGCTCTTTGACCTCTCCGGCCGGGAGGTGATGCGTCAGCCGAACCGGCAGGTGGGCGACCAGTTTACGGTTACCCTCGACACCCCGGATCTCGCGCCGGGCATCTACCTGGTCCGCCTCTCCCTGGAGGGCCGACTGGTTACCCGCCGGATCGTCGTGACCCCCTAGCCGCCGACCACCGTCATTTCCTCGACCAGGTGGGGAGCGCCACCCAGTTTATCGATGAGGAAAAGAACGTACCGGATGTCGACCATAATATTGCGGCAGATGGCGGGGTCGTAGTACACGTCGGACATGGTGCTCTGCCAGGTCCGGTCGAAATTCAGTCCTACCAACTGCCCCTTGCCGTTCAGGGCGGGGCTACCACTGTTGCCCCCCGTGGTGTGGTTGGAGCCCAGCAGACAGACCGGCATCCGGCCGTCGGCGGTCGCGTAGCGACCGTAGTCCTTCTCCTCGTACAGCTCGATCAACCGCGCCGGGACGTCAAACTCGTAGTCGCCTGGCTCGTACTTCTCCATCACTCCCCCGAGGTAAGTCTGGTCGGTGAAGGTCTCACCATCCAGCCCGGTGAAGCCCTCATAACGTCCGTAACTCACCCGCAGGGTGGAGTTGGCATCGGGGTAAAGCTTGCGCTCCGGAAAAAATTTCAGCAGCCCCTCCATGTACCGGCGCTGCAGTCCGTTGATCCGACCCGCATAGGCATTGTAGGGATCTACGATCGTCCGCTCATTGAATCCATTGAGTTGCCGGACGAACTGGTAGGCGCGGTCGGACCCAACGTGGTCCAGGAATGCCTCCGGGTCCGTGCGTAATAAATCCAGTAGCCGGTCTCCGCGCGTAAGGTAGCTGCCCTCGAAGAGGTCGTCGATCAGCGCGTCGTAGGATCCGGCGAACTCTAGCTGGTCGCGGGCGAAGGCCGACTGCCGCTCTACCGGCACTTCCTCGAAGTATTTGCGCAGCAGCGCGCGGGCCACTTCGCGGTCCACCGCCGGGCTGTAACCGGTGTAAAAATCCCGGAGGTAGTTGGCCAGCACCGGAATGCGGTCGCGGTAGGCCGCCATCCCGTTGGCTCCGGCCCGCCTGAGTTCTGCGGCCAATTGATTGGCGATGCGGAAAAGGTCAACGTTGTAATTGATCTCCCCCACGTAGGCGCGCGTGACCTCCAGGGGTTCCCGCTCCCGGTACAGGCTATCAAGAGCGGGCAGCAATTTCCCATAGCTCTCCCGGGCGGAGGGTTTTGCCGCCAGCCGCTGGGTAAACTCGCGCTCGAACGCTTTACGTGCTTCGACGGCACCCACGGCAGCGACGCCCTGGCTCTCCCCCCGCCACTTCTTCCAGGAATTGGCGATGCGGGCCTGCTTGCTGGCATAGTCAATGCGGATCTGCGGATCGGCCCGCATGGCACGGTCGATCACGGCCAGGCTCAGGTCCCGCATGCCGATGCGGATGGGATTGATGACCTCCGTGCGCTGCTGCATGGCGGTGGCGGGGAGGTAGCTGTCGGTGGTGCCCGGAAAGCCGAAGATCATCGAGAAGTCGCCGGGCTTCGTGCCGCCGATGTTGATCTCGAGGTGCTGCTTCGGTACCATGGGGACATTTTCCGCCGCGTATTCCGCCGGGCTGCCATCGGGTGCCGTATAAATGCGGAACAGACTGAAGTCGCCGGTATGGCGCGGCCACTCCCAGTTGTCGGTGTCCGCCCCGAATTTGCCTACCGATGAGGGAGGTGCTCCCACCAGCCGGACGTCCCGGTAGCTTACCGTAACGAATACGTAGTACTGGTTTCCCTCGTAGAAGGGCTTGACGAGCAGTTCCTCGAATGGTCCGAGAGCATAGCTCTGCCGGACTTGCTCGGTGTTCGCCTGGATCAGCTTGTCGCGCTCGGCTTCGGAGAGCGCATCCGTCACCCCGGCCAGCACCTGCTCGCTCACGTCCTCTATGCGGTCGATAAAGGTGACAAAGAGGCCCTCATTCGGAAGTTCGTCTCCCGGTTGCATGGCCCAAAAGCCATCCTGCAGGTAATTGTGCTCCAGCGTGGAATGATCCTGAATGGCCGAGTAGCCGCAGTGGTGGTTGGTCAGCACCAGTCCGCGATCGCTTACGATCTCCCCGGTACAGAAGCCCCCGAAGTGGACGATCGCGTCCTTCAGGCTGCCGTGGTTGATACTGTAAATATCCTCGGCGGAAATTTCCATTCCCATCGCCTGCATCTCCTCCTCGTTGAGATTCTCCAGCAGCAGGGGCAACCACATTCCTCCACCGGCGGATAAGCCTGTGCCTACCAGCAGGAGAGCGGTAAGTAAAATCAGTTTAGCAGCTTGCATGTCTTTGGTTTATCCGGCCGGGAAGGCCACGGTGATTTTTTGGTAGAGGGTGCGGGCATGGCCCTCCTCCGCTTCCACGCTCCAGCCCGCAATGTGGGGGGTGAGCACGGTACGGTCGCTACTGCGGAGGTACTGGAAATCGGGGGGAAGCTGCGTAGGATCGAGCTTTACAAAGCTCTGCTCCTCGTATTCATTGACGTCCAGCGCAGCTCCCAGCACCCGATCCTCGCGCATGGCCGTCACCAGGTCCGCGGTATTCACCACCAGTCCACGTGCGGTATTGATCAGGTAGATGGGTTTGCTGAACGACTCGAACCAGACCCGGTCCGAATAGTAGCGGTTACCCTCCAGAAAAATATGCAGGCTTACTACGTCGGCCTCCGCCTGCAGTTGCTCCAGGCTGACTGCTTCTGCGAATTCATCGCCGTAATCTTTCCGGTATTTGTCGTGGGTGATGACGCGGCAGCCAAACCCCCGCAAGCGACGGGCGGTCATTTGCCCCATGTTGCCGTAACCGATCAGTCCTACGGTGAGATACTGCAATTCGGTTCCGACATTCCCGCGGCGCACCCACTCCCCCGCCCTGACCTGACGGTCAGCCCGTCCCAGGTAGTTCAACAGCATCAGCATCATGCCGACGGTGTGCTCGGCTACGGTGTGCTTGCTGCCCTCCGGGCTGTTAAAGACCCTCACGCCCCGCTCACGCGCGTACTCCAGGTCAATGTGGTCGGTGCCCACGCCCCAGCGGGCAACAAACCTGAGCCGGGGGCCGGCGGCATCGATCATTTCCCGGTCGATGTCGAAGCGGCTGCGGATCATGAGTCCGTCGTACTCCGGCAAGAGCCGCAGGGCTTCGGCGCGGTCGCAGGTAACGTTGACATCTACCGTATGGCCGTCCGCCAGTAACTGCTCACGCAGGTACGGGTGGGCGTCGGGGTCAAGGAAAATCACTTTCATAGCTCGCAAGGTAAATCACCCGGGGAGGTCGCCGGATTACTCTCCGACGTAGATGCGGTGCACGCGGGTTCCAATGCCCGTGAGGATCTCGTAGGGGATGGTCTGGGCCGCCCCCGCGAGCAGCTCGATCGGGTGATTGCCCGAAAAGAGAACCGCTTCGTCGCCGACCCGCACTTCGGGTATCCCGGTCACGTCGACCGTACACATATCCATGCACACGCTGCCCACGGTGAGGGCATACTGGTTGTGGATGCGTACCGCGAACCGGCCTTCGCCCGCCAGCCGGGGCAGCCCATCCGCATAACCGATACTCAGTACGGCCAGTCTGGTCTTGTGCTTGATCACACCCCGCCGGCCATAGCCGACCGACTCCCCGGCTTCCCGGGTCGTGAGCGCCGTAACGGTAGTAGTGAGTTTGAGCGCCGGACGTAGGTGAAGCCGCATCTTTTCGTCGCCCAGGCCGTAGAGCCCGATACCCAGCCGCACCAGATCGTAGGAAAAATCGGGGAAGCGCGAGATCCCGTTGCTGTTAAGGGCGTGGCGCTTCACTTGCATGCCCGTGCTGCGTACGTATTCTTCGTAGAGGGTTTGGAAGTGTTCCAGCTGGGCCAGTGTGTAGGCGTCGTGGTCGGGGTCGTCACTGGCCGCCAGGTGGGTGAAAATGCTGGCGATGGCCGCATCGATGTGTTCACCCGATTCACCGTGCAACTGCCGGAAATCCTCCGACCGGAAGCCCAGCCTGCCCATCCCCGTTTCCAATTCCAGGTGCACACGCAGGCCGAGATTGGTCGCCCACCGCAACTGTTCGGTGCGGTGAATCACCGGCTCCAGGCCGTATTCGACGAGCATCGGGTAACTATAGGCCTCCGCGTTCAGCACCAGTATTGGCAGACCGATACCCCCCTGCCGCAGTTCCCTCCCCTCCTCGGGATAGGCCACCGCGAGGTAGTCGGCGCCCAGATCCTCCAGCATCCGGGCCACCGGAAGGGCGCCGCTGCCGTACGCGGAGGCCTTGGCCATCACGATGACCTGACAACCCGCAGGCAGTAGAGCCCGGTAAGTCAGAAAATTGTGGCGGAGAGCACTGAGATCCACTTCCAGCGTGGTTCGGTGCAACTGCCGGCTGAGCATATCGGCCGCCTGGTCCAGACCCTCGTAACTGGCCCCCTTGACCAGGACCGTTTGCCGGTGGAATGACATCCCACCCAATTTTTGCCCCAAATCCGCCATATTGGAGAAGTGGGTGGCCTCCGGAAAATGTTGCCACAAGCGTTGGTTGGCCTCGCCGACCAGCAACAGGCGCTGCACCCGGTCGCGCAGCAGGGCTACCACCTTATGCTCCAGGTCCGGCAGGGGTTGCACCGTGCCCAGAATCAGCGTCAGGTGCCCGAAGGGATCGAGCGTCTCGGCAAACTCCACGGCGGCGGCCAGGGCGCTGAAGTCGTTGCTGTAGGTATCGTTGATGACGGGCCCGCCATCCCGCCCGGCCCGCTGCTCCAGGCGCTTGCGCAAAGGGACGAAGTGCCCGATGGCGGCTTGGATGGTGTGAAGCGGAACCCCGAACTGACAGCAGAAGGTGACCACGCTGCGGGCGTTGTCGAGGTAAATGCCGGGTAAGTCCGGAAACTCAATCAGCCGATGTACGCCGTTAACGGTCAGGCCTTCGCGGCCGCTACCGGACCAGGCCAGGATTTTCTGGCTGCGCACGTACGCTTCCGCCTGGGACACCAACCTGGGATCGGCCGGCAAGACCAGATATTCCACGTCGCGGAACAACTGCATCTTTTCCCGGATCAGGTGTTCTTCGGAGTCGAAGTGGCTGAGGTGGGCGGTTCCTACATTGGTGAGGATACCGTGGGTAGGCCGCAGGATTTGCTCCAACACCTCCATATCTCCGGGCTCCCCGATCCCCGCCTCGAAGACGGCTATTTCGTGGTGGTCCCGCAGCTGCCACACGGATAGCGGCACGCCGATACGGGAATTGAACGAACGTGGGCTGGCGCAAACCGAGTGATCGATGGCCAGCACCTCGGTCAGCCAGTCCTTCACGATCGTTTTACCATTGCTGCCGGTGACCGCCACTACGGGGATCTGGAAATGGCTCCGGTGATGGGCGGCCAGCTGCTGCAGCACTCTGGCGGGATCCTCGTAGAAGTGAAAGCGGGGGGGCTGCCCGGCAGCACCGTCCAGACTGGCCATTGCCTCTTCGATCGCAGTTCCGTGTTTCTCGTAGCCCTCCGGAGATACCACGAAATTTACGACACCTACATTCAGCAGCGACGCGATGTAGGCATGACCGTCCCGGCGCGCCCCCGGCAGGGCGAAGAACAGGCTGGCGGCCGGTCGACTGACCAGGCGGCTGTTAATGACCAGATCGAAGTGCTGATACGCTGCGTAAAGATTAGCTATGGACAAGGTGAATGCCGGAGGTTGGTCCATCAGTTAGGAAAGATCGTAATTTTGCGGCTATGCAGGTTCCAAAAATTCGCCAATCGGTGGCAAACTTCAAAATTTGGATGACGTCCGACGAAGCCCGGGAGTACCTGCCCCTCTGGGAAACCCAGCAGAACTGGCAGGATCACTTCAACGTCGAGGCCAAGGACCTAGCCGACAGCTACGACAAAGCGCTAGACAGCAAGACCAACCGCCGCCACTACCGCCGCGGGGGCTACGACCCTAAACGCAGCATGTTATCCATCCTGGAGTGGGAACCCGATTTTGTGCGGGATGCCTTCCGCGACCTGTTCAGCGAAAACCGCGACCTCGAAGGCCGGGTACAGCGCTTCGTATTTTACGTCAACGAACTCTTCAACCGCTACCGCGACGCGAAGCCAAAGGCCAAGGAACCGACGCACTACCACGACGACGACTACAACATGGTGTCGATCTACCTGATGGGGCAGTATCCGGAGCATTACGCGCCATACAGCACTACCCTGCTGCAGCAGCTATGCCAGAAACTGGGGGCTAAAGGCATCCCGCCGGCGGCAGATTTTCCGCGGTACACGAAATTGCTGGCCACACTACGTCCCTTCCTGGTGGAGGACAAGGAGATCATGGCAAACTACCGGGAGATCCTCCGCCCGATAGATTACCAGGGGGAAAGTGCCCTGCTCATGTACTGGTTTTTCCGGTTCGTGGCAGATCACCAGCCGGTCGGGACAGCGGCACCCGAGGCCGGCTAGCCTAGGCGGCTACCCGCTGCAACTGACGAATCGTTTCCCCATCGGCCTGAGCGGAAAACAGTCCCTCCCCCTGCCGGTCGTCACTTACTTCCAGGCGCATGGTCTCGGCCATCTCCCGGGCCAGTTTGCCCAGCTCCATAGCGTAGGGAATGCTGTAGCCCTGAGCGGCGTAATGGTCGACAATACCGATGCGGATGCACTCCAGTGGATCGTACCGCATCAGCAATTCGCGGACGCGGTGATTCCGGTTAAAGGGGATGTTCCGGTCGTGAAGGTCCTTGCGGATGTCGTCCATCGTGGTCTTTACAACGTGATCCACCCGGAAGCGATTCCAGTAGTCACCGCTTCCGGTGCGCCGTACGTAAGCGTTGTAGTGACGCTCTTCGGCGGCCATCTGGCAGCTTATCCTGGTCATGGCGCGGGTCTGCTCGAGAAGCTGTAGGGTATCTCCAGCGGTGAGCTGCACCCGGTCCGGGTACACCTCGGCTTCCTTACTCAACTTGGTAGCGATCGCCTGCTTGACCTTGGAGCGGGTGGACAACGCTACGAGGCGGGCCAGTTCCAGATTGAAGTAGTACTCATGCACCACATCGGTTTTAGTGTTGGCGGAGCGGGCGTAGTCCTGCATGCCGACCGGCTTGCGGATACCGTCCGCAAACTGATACACATCCTTGATCCATCCCCGCACATTGGCCTGGTAGTGGTGATCGGAAAGGCCGAGCGACCGGTGAAGCTCGCTGGCTTTGACCACCCGGGTACCCTTTTTGCTGACTCTGATCGTAAGGTCCATGTTTGAAATACCTGATGATGCAACAAATTTACCTCCTGTTGGAATAACAAACAAGTTTAAAACAAAATATTTGTAATTTATTTGAGTCAATGTTAACGTAATACGCTGAAAACCGTCCTTACCTTCATTTTACTAATCATATTAACTACATTTTACTGTGCACAGCCAGCTCGCTCTCTGCGTACCCCCAACAAATTTTCTCTTTGCTGGGCGGTATATTTGTAGCCGTAACCCGAAGCCATGATCCGTACCCTCTTCAAGCTCGCCCTGATCCTCCTTGTGGCGCTGGTAGCCTACAATTACTTCTACGGTACGCCCGCGGAGCGGCGGCAGTCGCAGCAGATTATTGACAAGGCCGGCGACCTCGGCACGGAAGCCTGGAATCTCCTCCGGGGAGAGCGGGAGAAACTGCGGGACGGCAAGTATGACGATGCGCTCGGCCGGCTGGAGTCGCTGTACGGAGACCTGCGGGAGAAGGCGCGGGAAGTGAGCGACCGGGCCTCGCTGGACCGAATCTCCGACCTGTCGCGTCGGCGGGAAGACCTGGAGCGGGCCGCCGACAATGGCGATGAACTATCCGAAGCAGCCCGGCGTAAAATCGAAGAGCTGACCGCCGACACCGAGGAACTGATGCATGAAATGGAAAAGAAAAGCCGCTCGCGCGCACCCTACTAGCGACCGGAAGATCATCCATATTGACATGGATGCCTTCTTCGCGAGCGTGGAGCAACGGGACAACCCGGAACTCAAGGGGAAACCCATCGCGGTGGGCGGCAGCAAAATGCGCGGCGTGGTGGCCGCGGCCAGCTACGAAGCCAGGGTATTCGGGGTACGCTCCGCGATGCCCAGTGTGACCGCCAAACGCCTCTGTCCGGACCTGATCTTCGTCAAATCCAACTTCGAACGCTACCGGGAAGTATCGGATCAGATCCGCGAGATCTTTTACTCCTATACCGACCTTGTCGAGCCCCTTAGTCTGGACGAGGCCTACCTCGACGTCACCGAGACCAAACGCGGACCCGCCTCCGCTACCCTCATCGCCGAAGCTATCCGCAAGGAGATTTTCGAGATCACCCAGCTGACCGCTTCCGCCGGAGTGAGCTTCAATAAGTTCCTGGCCAAAGTGGCCAGTGATATTAATAAGCCGAACGGTATGAAGGTGATCATGCCCGCCGAGGCCGACGCCTTTCTGGCCGCCCTGCCCGTGAAGGACTTTCACGGCATCGGCAAGGTCACCGCCGCCCGGATGCACCGCATGGGGTACCGCAAGGGGGGAGATCTGCGACAATTATCGGAAGTGGAAATGGCCCAGCGCTTCGGCAAAGTGGGGCGCCACTACTACCGCATCGTTCGTGCCCTGGATGACCGCCCGGTCAACCCCAACCGCAACCGCAAGAGTGTCGGCGCCGAGCGCACCTACTCCGAAGACGTCGGTTCGCTGGTCGTCATGAAGGAGAAGACCGACTGGCTCGCCGAGAAGATCTATGACTACCTGGTGCAACGCGACAACTTCGGCCGCACCGTCACCCTGAAGATGAAGAGCCCCGAATTCGTCATCTACACCCGCAGCCGCAGCTTCAACGGCGAGATCCGTAAGCTGCAAGACCTCAAAGAGATCGCCCACCAGCTCCTCGAAGAAAACGTCGACGAGGTTCCCGTCGTCCGGCTACTAGGGCTCAGCGTGAGCAATCTGGAGCGGGAGGGAGGGGATGGGGTGCAGCTGCTTTTACCTTTTGAGGAAGAGGAGTAGTAAACTAGCATGTAGCGTGTAGCTCGTAGGACGCGTTGTGCACTACATGCTACTAGCTACACGCTACTAGTGACCGCAGGGAGCAACCCTAACTGTTCATCTTCTGAAACATCATAATTCCCCAATCGAGGCAGCCGTCCTCGGCCAGGCGGATGAAATTCTTGTAGGACTTGATGCGCCCGTTGACGAAGCGTTCGCTGCTCTGCTCCACCAGTTTCTCTTTGTTGGCCTGCAGGGTGTAGAGCACCTTCGTGTAGTGGTGGACGAGCTGTTCGGATAGCTCGATGCTATATATCTGCTGGAGGAAACCACGCTGGGCGTCACTGCCGTACTGCTCCTCGGTAATGAGTTCTTCGAGGGGGAGCTTCTTGATGAGCTTCTCGGAGTCTTCATCGTCACACGTTTCGCTGCGCATCAGGGCACTGATGATCAGGCGTCCTTCGGGCTTAAGGACGCGGTGAATGGCGCGGAAAGCTTCCCGCTTCTTGGCGGTCAGGCTGAAGGCATCCTGGGCAATGACGAAGTCGAAGAAGTCGGGGTCGTAAGGCATGTATTCTACGAATCCCTTCGCAACTTTCACTTTTTTGCTTAATTCGAGCTCCTCGATGCGGCGTTCGTTGTACTCGTTCTGCTTTTCATCGTCGTTGAGGCACCAGACCTTGCACTTGTACTCCTCGGCGATGAAGCGGGCGGCGCCACCGAATCCGGATTGAACCACCAGGATCTTGGAGGCGCGCTTGATGCGCGGCAGCAGTTTGATCATCCGCTCCGTCGTCTTCCGGTTGGCCTCGAAAAGACTCAGGCTCTTCGGCCGGTAAATCCCGATATGTAAGTCATCCCCTCCCCAAACGTTGTGATAGATGTGCTGGCCTTTCTTTTCTTCAACGAACAGGGGATTGGGATTGGTAGACATAGATGCAGTTTACCAGTTCCAACGTACCTACACGCAATTTGTTCACAATTTGCTTACTCTCCCCGGCGGCTGGGCAGCTTAGTCCCGCTTAGTAAGTTCCTGCTGCCAGGTCCTCACCTCACCCAACCGGAAGCGGACGGGAAACCGGGTGGCTTCCTCGATATCGAGTTCCAGCCGGCAGAAGAATGCGAGGTACGGCTTGGTGGCCGCAAAGTCAAAGACCTCCCGGGCGGGTGCGTCAACCGGCGTGGTCCAGGGGGCGGGCACG
>JBGTHX010000453.1:0-2875 GCA_041746055.1 Lewinella sp.
GGCGGAAAAGTGCAGTTCGGCGCCGGCGGTCACCGGGTTGGGGTAGGCGGTCAGGGCCGCGGCGGCCGCGTCGAGGCTCACTTCCAGCACCGGGAAGGCGGTGGTGTGCCCGTCGAAGTCGTGCTGCCGTAGCCGGTAGTAGTGAGTGCCGGCGGCGGCGGGAACATGGGTGGTGGCGTAGCCCCGCAGGCGGGTCAGGGTGGTGAATCGCACGCCGTCGGTGCTGTGCTCCACCGAGAAGTGGTCGTGGTTAAACTCTCCGGCGGTCGTCCAGGCCAAATCCACGCGGCCATCGCTGGGGGTGGCGGTCCAGGAGGTCAGCTCCACGGGCAGGGAGCTTGACTGCGAGGAGCCGGGAACGAGTAAGGCCCCGGGGGTCGTACTGGCCATCATCCGGTTGGCGAAATCCTGGAAAGTATTGCTGCCAAAAGGCGTGTACGTGGTGCCGTAGGCATTGATTTCGAGCTGGTTGTTGCGCATGGCCTCGGCCGTGACGTTGGTGCCCTCGGCAACTATCGGGTCCGCTCCGAAAGTCAGATAAGACTTCTGTACGGCGCGAATCAGTACTTGGTCGGCAAAGACTACCGTCTCCAGGCAGGAAGCCGAGATGCTGTAGGTGACGTCGCGCTCGATGATGAGGGTGCCGGTGAAGACCCCGTCGACGATCGCGGGGCCGGATCCGTCGGTGTCTGTGGCGCAGATTTCGCAGAAGTCGCGGTTTTGGTCACCGGGGTTAATGGTACAGACGCCTTGGGCGCTGAGGCCCAGGCCGGCCAGGGCCAGCAGGGAGGTAAGAATGAATTTCATGAGAATTGTGTAGTGTCGTAAAACGGGTGAGTAAAAACGGATCAGTAAGTTCAGTGGTCTCTTAGTGTCGAAAGTATCATAAGTCGTGTACCTATATAACGGGCTCCGTACAGGCATAGTGTCTTTTTGGCCATTAGTGCCCCCTCTGCCCGAATTAGGCCGGTTTCATGCTAAAAATTAGGTATATAGGTGTAGGTACAACTTTAAATTGAGGCCATACGGGGTAGGGCAGAATCCCTAGCGTTAAGAAATTTCGGTCTGAATCGTCGGGTCGGCCCTTTATTTCCGGATTGGGGCAGGATTTTTGTCCTTTGTCCATTCCCGGCCCCCGCTTTGCCCGCCGTCCGTTTACTTTGCGCCTATGCCCCACCTGCTCACCTCCGCCCTGCCGTACGCCAACGGTCCCCTGCACCTCGGCCACCTCGCCGGCGCCTACCTGCCCGCCGATATCTACGCCCGCTACCTGCGCCTGATGGGTAAGGACGTGCTGTGGGTCTGCGGCAGCGACGAGCACGGCGCCGCCATCACCCTCCGCGCCAAGAAGGAAGGCATCACCCCGCGCGACATCATCGATAAGTACCACGCCCTCAACAAGCAGAGCTTCGCCGCCCTGGGCATCAGCTTCGACTATTACCACCGCACCAGCGAACCGCTCCACCACGAGACGAGCCAGGAATTCTTCCGCACCCTCGACGCCAAAGGCGACGAGTTCATCGTGCGCACCACCGAGCAGTACTACGATCCCGAGTACGGGCAGTTCCTCGCCGACCGCTATATAAAGGGTACCTGTCCGCGCTGCGGCTTCCCCGAAGCCTACGGCGACCAGTGCGAGAACTGCGGCAGCGACCTGAGCCCCACCGAACTCCTCAATCCCGTCTCCACCCTCAGCGGCACCCAGCCCGTGCTGCGGGAGACCAAGCACTGGTACTTCGACCTCGCCAAGCACGAAGACTTCCTCCGCACCTGGATCCAGGAGGGCACCGTGGATGGCGAACGCGTGCACGATCCCGCCACCTGGAAAAAGCACGTCATCGGCCAGTGCATGAGCTGGCTCAACGAGGGCCTGCAGCCCCGGGCCATCACCCGCGACCTCGACTGGGGCATCCACGTGCCGCGCGAAGACGCGGCGGGCAAGGTGCTCAACGTCTCGTTCGACGCCCCCCTCGGCTACATCTCCAGCACCCGGCAGTGGTGCCTCGACCACGTCCGCGACTGGAAAGACTACTGGCAGAACCCCGACACCGAGCTGGTCCACTTCATCGGCAAGGACAACATCGTTTTTCACTGCCTCATCTTCCCCGCCATGCTGCGGGCCCACGGCGATTACATACTGCCCAAGAACGTGCCGGCCAACCAGTTCCTCAATTTCGAGGGCGACAAGTTCAGCAAGTCGCGTGGCTGGGGCATCGAGCTCCACGAGTACGTCGAGGAGTTCGCCGACTTCCCCAACGGCGAGGACGCCCTCCGCTGGGCGCTGATCCGCAACCTGCCGGAGCAGTCCGACGCCGACTTCACCTGGGACGGCTTCACCGAATACTACGACAAGGACCTGGCCGATAAGCTGGGCAATTTCTTCAACCGCGTCACCGTCCTCACCCACAAGTACTTCGGGGGCCACGTGCCCGCCCACGCCGGTTTTGCGGGATCGCAGGTGCAGGAGCCACTCACGGAGATGCTGGGGCGGATCGCTTCCCACATCGAAGCCTTCCGCTTTAAGGACGCCGCGTCCACCTTCGTCGAGCTCGCCACCTTCGGCAACACCTACTTGCAGGAGGCCGCCCCGTGGTCGCTGGCCAAGGCCGATCCCAACGATCCGCGGATCGCTGCGGTGATGTACGGCTGCATTCAGATCGCCGGGGCGCTGGCGCTTTCCGCCCACCCCTTCGTACCCCTGGTGAGCGCCAAACTCCGCACCGTGCTCCGGCAGGAGATCGTCGAAAACGGCGACTGGGCGGTCGCGCGCGACCGCCTCGCCGCCGGCAAACCCCTCCTGGAGGCGGGCCACGCCATCGGCGAGGCCGGCGTGCTCTTCCCCAAGATCGTCGACCGCAAGGACGACCGGCTACAA
>JBGTHX010000454.1:0-11546 GCA_041746055.1 Lewinella sp.
GACGGGGACACTATGCTTTAAAGATACGGAGCGGACTCCGTGAGTGAAAAACACCCCGGAGACCAGGCCGGACGGGCATCCTGAATACCCACGAATTCCCTTAGCTTAATGGAGTTGAGGCGGTGTTCGGCGAATTTCTTATTTCTTCTTCAAGTACTGAAGATGCTTGTAATATTTTGACTCTAGGATTTTGTCCAGTTTTGATGCCGGGTATTCTACTTGATCTAGCATTCGGACTAGGCAATCTTTAAGAGGATCCATGTACTGCCTGATAGTGCTGTAGGGTATCGTCGGGTCTAGTCCACGATAATCGTGGGCGATCCAATTTCGCATACCCTTTATACTTTGCCAAGGAATTTCTGGGTATAGATCTTTCAATCCTTGAGTGATTTTATTTATTTCCTCTCCTACGGTCATCAATAAGGTCAGACATGCATTATAAATCAACTGATCATCTCGGTCAAACAAATCTTCTGCACTGACTATGTCTTTGGTGTATATCTTTATTTTTTCGATTGCTTCTAGACTGGTAAGGATATAAGCGATATTCTTTCCACTATACATACATTAAATCGTTTTCAATTTCTAACTGTATGATGGGATTTACGTATTCTTCATTGACTAAGTCTATCGATGAAACTTTTACTAAAGCCTTGAGGTAGTTTTCTAGCCCATCAATCTCAACCAGGCCAAATTTTTCTGGATTATCTACCCTATACAATATATCCAAGTCGCTGTCCGGAGACTGTTCACCCCGAGCATAGCTACCATAGATGGCGGTAATTTCAGCGTGAAACCGGTTTTTTATTTCTGCGTTGCTTTTACGCAGTAGTTCAAGGAGATGGGGACTTGTCATGTCGGATGCATTTAGTAGTAAAACGACCATAAGATATGACTGGTTCTCGAATCTTACCGGATGCCTAATCATTTGCAGATGTAATCTTGGCCTGGTCTGCTAAATGGTCACCTTTTCTGTGGCTTAGGTCGTTTGGGTTAGCCGCCTTTGATGGCGGCTATTTCGCCGAACGGGTGCGCTGGCGACGGCCGACGATAGGGTTGTACCCTAGCGCAATGTTGGGTGAGGCCCTTTTAGTTTTTCTTCAATCCTTAGCATCGTGTGGCTATCCAATTTTGGTGTGGGCAGTTTTAAGTCTTCCAAAAGCGAGAAATAGTTGATGACGTTTTCGATGTTGTTGTCGTACACTTTGATATATAAACTTGAGTCGGTATTCTGAATTATGAATGTATTACCAGAGTGATTTAGGAAGTTCTCCTCAATCTTTCCTCCCAGTAAATCTATCATATAGTCCTTTATAGAATTCAAGGCCCCTTTCTCTAAATTGATAGTTGTATCGATTTGAACTTCTCTAAGGTCTGGCTGCGGTGTTCCATCAGGTTCAGGCGGGGGTGGAGGATCACACTCCAGTCCATACCTCGAATATTTGGCATGAAAGCCGTTTAATCCTATAGAATGGATCTGCAGCTCTTCTGAGTGCCCTCCGAACTCTCCACATTCGCTGAATTTTGCTTTCAAAAATAGGAGCGTTTCTTGGCTACTTGAAGCTCTTAGATAATCTGGATCAAAACTCAATTCATCAAATCTGGATACATCTACTTTCTCTTCTGAAGGTGACTTATCACTTGCATCTATATTACAGCATACTAACAGTAATGAAATAACCAGTAGTACTGATGTACTGCATAATCCAGTTAATATGCTTTGATAAACATGAATATTTACAGCTATCAATTTCATACGTTATTGATCAAAATTTCGCTACCTCTCCATTGTGTAGGGAATTGAGGCCATCCGTCAATTTTCTATGTGGCCGTAGTTTTTTCGGTCAAGTAACCAAGCGATTTAAAGTACTGTGCTGGTTTAAGAGTCTCAGCCAACACTAACGCATCCAAATTGCGCATACGCGCGCAATGGCTTAGCCATAATTTTCGGGTGTGCGCAGCCAGCCAGCCCAAAGTACGCACCTCGCCGGGTTCGTAATTACCGCAGGTGACGGGTGTGCGCCGCCCAGGCAAGCGCACCTACGAACCCGATCAAAACCTGCCCCCCAAACCACCCGCCCCCGACCACCAGGGGCGGCCTGGGGCGCAAGGGTAGGGGGGCAAGCCCCACATAAAGCGGACTTATTCAGCCAGGGCCACCTCAAAAGGCACCTTCACCATCTCCCAGTGGAGGTAGGCCTCGGTGGAATTCGGGGTAATGTCATCGAAGCCATAGGTGAGCCACTCAGCCATGGGAGCGTCCTCGGGGGTGACCATGACCCGTAGGGCATCCTGGGCCTCGTCGTATTGGTAGCTGCCCCAGCTGTCGGAGACATTATTGAAGATGAGCGTCCATTCCCCATCCTCGGCGGGGATCATGTGCAGGCCGTAGGTGCCCGCAGACAGCGGCTCGCCCTCCACCAGCACGTCTTCGCTGAAGGTGACGGTGGTGTTCTCATTGGCGCCGGCGCGCCAGGGGTAAGGCTTGTTGTCGGAGTATTGGTTGCCCTCGGCCATGCCGTAGGGGACCATGTCACCCCATACTGTGCGGCCCTTCACGGCGGGACGACTGTACTCGATGGTGATTTCGGTACCCATACCAATGGTCTGGCTCGTGGAAGCCATGGGGCTGACGCGCACCTCGTCGCCCTGGGCAAGGAGGCCCCCGCAGCAGAAACAGGTGAGGAGCAGGAGGAAAAGTGTTGGGATGGTGTAAGAAAAGTGTCGCATACGGCAGTGGTGTTGGTTATAGAATAGGAAGGTGTACCCTGGAAGATACGGCTTTCGGATGGTCAGCCCGCCGCGCTTCGCCGGATTCCCCCGCACCCGCGGCCCCGCAAAATCTTACCTTCACCTGTTCAACCCCTCCATCGATTCGCCCCGACCGTTCATGCGCCTCCCGCTCTGCCTGCTGTTCCTGACCCTCTTCCGCCTGTCCCTGCCGGCCCAGCAGTGCGACGGCAACCTGGGCGAGAACATCTTTACCGAGGGCGATTTCGGCAGCGGTACGGCTAATATCCTGACGCCAGACCCGAAAATCGCGCCGGGCTTCATCTACCAGTCCGGTCCCCCGCCCAGCGACGGCTTCTACACCATCACCAATTCCATGGCCCCCTGGATCAACCGCTTCCCCGCCTGGCGGCCCATGGGCGACAATAGTACTGATCCCAACGGCTACATGATGGTGGTCAACGCCAGCTACGAGCCGGGCCTCTTCTACGAGCAGGAGGTCGACGAACTGTGTGAGAATACCCTCTACCAGTTTACCGCCGATATCGCCAACGTACTGTACACGGGCAGCAACCAGCTGAAGCCCAACGTGTCCTTCCTCATCGACGGACAGGAGTATTTCACCTCCGGCGACATCTCCGAAGACGAGCGCTGGCGCACCTACGGCTTCACCTTCACCACCCCACCCGGCCAGACCACCGTCACCCTGGCACTGCGTAACAACGCCCCCGGCGGCTTCGGCAACGACCTGGCCCTCGATAACATCAGCTTCCGCGCCTGCGGCCCCGAGGCCCTCATCCTCCCCCTGGAAACCGCCAATATCTGCGAAGATGGCGACCCCATCACCCTCAACGCCACCATCAATGGCGACCAGTTCCCCCAGCCCGCGGTGCAGTGGCAGCGCAGCACCGACGGCGGCACCACCTGGAACGATCTCCCCGGCGAAACCAACCGCAGCTACCGGCACGCCGACCTGGGCAGTGGCCGCTACACCTACCGCTACCTGCTGGCCAACAGCCCCGGCAATCTGGCCAACGCCAAGTGCCGCATCGTCTCCAACCCGAAGGTGGTGAACGTGGTACCGAAGAACTTCACCATCGTGGACACCCTCTGCCAGGGACTCACCTTCACCGTCGGCGATGCCGGCTACGACCGCAGCGGCGTGTACACCGATACCCTCCTGAGCTCCCTCGGCTGCGACAGCATCGTGCGCCTCCAACTGGAAGTGGTGCCCGATCCGGGACTACAGGGAAACTTTGCCGTACAGGACCCTACCTGCTCCTACCTGACCGACGGGCGCGTCACCCTCGACAGCGTCACGGCCGGCACGGAGCCCTATGCTTTCACGCTTTCCGGTAGCCCGGCCGCGGTGGGAGCGCCGATCGATTCGCTGGTGGAGGGAGACTACGGCTACCTCATCACCGACCGCTACGGCTGCCGCGAGGCGGACACCCTGCGGCTGCGCAGCCCCTTCCCCTTCTCGATCGACCTCGGAGAAGATATCCAACTGACGCTGGGAGACTCCGTGACCCTGCCCGTGCTGGCCTCACGGCCCACTACTTCTTATACCTGGACGCCGCCCGAACTCGTCGACTGCGATTCCCTCTGCCGGGAAGTGACCGTGCTGCCAGCGCGCCCGGTGACCCTGGCGCTGACCGCCGTCTCGACGGACGGCTGCCTCGCCTCCGACTCGGTACGGATCAACGTGATCGCCGACCGGCTCGTGTACCTGCCCACGGCCGTGTCGCCCAACGGCGACGGGACCAACGATGTGTTCCGGGTCTAC
This sequence comes from Lewinella sp., assembly GCA_041746055.1. Taxonomy (GTDB): domain Bacteria; phylum Bacteroidota; class Bacteroidia; order Chitinophagales; family Saprospiraceae; genus Neolewinella. The sequence continues at coordinate 4,517 of JBGTHX010000454.1, forward strand.
GGCAAATCCCCGAACGTCCGGGTGGTAGCCAGTCTGCGCATCTTCGACCGCTGGGGCGGCGAGGTCTATGCCGCAGGGGAGACCGCACTGAACGACCCCGCCGCAGGCTGGGACGGCCGGCTCAACGGGACGGCGGTGCCGGCGGGCACCTACGTCTACGTGGCCGAGGTCCTGTTCCTGGACGGGGTCGTGCAGCAGTACGTGGGCAGTTTCCTGCTCCTGTACTAGGCATTGCGCTAGCGGACGCCGATCACCACGCGGCGCTGGTTGCTGGCACCGGTAGCGCGGTCGGTGACGCGCAGCAGGTAGATGCCGGCGGCGTACTCCGAAGTGGGTAGGGTAGTGCGGGAGCTGAAATCCACGGTCTCGACCAGTCGTCCGGTAGCGTCGATGAGCTCGGCCCGCAGGGGGCTGCGGTGGGCGTGCTCGATGCGCAGCCAGCGGGTAGCGGGGTTGGGGTACACGGTGAAGGCTCCGGCGAGCGCCTCCCGGGTGGAGGTGGTAGTGGCCTGGAGGCCGTCGCAGTTTTCGTCCATGCCGCTGTCGGTACGCTCGGCCGCCTTCGGGGAGATAGCGGCGTTGTAGTCGTCGCAGTCCTCGTAGAAATTGTAGCCGTCGCGGTCCTTATCGAGCTCATGCACCAGGGTGGAGACCACGGTATTGGTGATCACGGGCTGGTTCTGGTCGAAGTAGATGGCGGCGGTGTTTTCCACTTCGGTGAAGTCGGCCAGGTGCTGGTGGGCGCGAATCTCGAAGGATACGAAGCCCTGACTGCCCGCGGGGTTGGTGGTGCTGTCGACCAGGTAGATGTTGGCGAAGTGGAAGACGACGCGACCGCCCTCCCGCATGCGTAGCGTGTAGTCGTGGCTGCCGGCGAGGTGGTGGAAGGTGTTGAGGTCGAGGTAGGCGCTCAGATCGTCCTCGATGCGGACATCGTAGGCGGTGTCATTACCCGTATTCTGGAAGCGGATGGTGTAGGTGAGCAATTCGTCGAGCTGGGTGTAGTTGCTGTTCGTGGGCTCGGGGCGGCTGGGGTTCACCTGCTTGTCGTTGGGGTCCACCGCGCAGCGCAGGGTGGTGGAATAGGTGACGGTGGCGTCGGTGGCGGTACCGCCGTCGGTGGAGGCGGTGGCGTCGGCTACGATATCGATCGCCCGTCCGGCGGAGTTCTCGTCGGGCATGGTCAGCTTGAGGTAGGCGTAGTAGCTCTGTCCCGGCTGCAGGGTACCGAAGTCGAAGGTAACGGTGCCGCCGGTCTGGCTGCTGACCTCGGGCGCTGCCTCGGCCAGGGTGATGCTGTCGGGCAGGGTGACGGTGGCGGTACCCGTCAGGGGCAGGCAGCCGTCGTTCTGCACGGTCACCCAGTAGGGCGAGTCGGTGTTGCAGCGTACCCGGCCTGCGTTGAGGTGGACGCGCAGGCTGGCGGCGTTACCGACGGGCTGGAAGCCGAAGCTCAGGTCGGGCGGGTTGCCCGTGCTGTAAGTGAAGCTATAGGTGGCGGGGGAGGAGGTGAGGGAATAGCAGTCCGGTGCGTCGGTGGTCACGGTGTAGCTCACGCCGTCCTCGACGAGAAAGTGGAAAGCGCCAGAGGGTTCGGTGTACACGCGGGTCTCCTCCCCGCCGGTGATGTCGATGGCGAGGTTGCCGATGCCTTCCTCGCCGGGGTCCTGCTGTCCGTTGCCGTTGGTGTCCTCGTAAGCTATGCCGGTGGCGACCGGCTGTCCGGTCACGGTGAGGAAGTGGATCTCGCGTCCCTTCGTGGCGTCCTCGGCCGCGAAGTAGAGGCGGTTGCCCACGGTGGCCAGGCCGGGGCTGGCGACGCTGCGCGAGCAGTCGGCGTTCACCTCCTGCAGCACTTCGGCGTCGAGGTCGAAGAGGTAGACCGGGTGGTGGGCCGAGGCCAGGGCCGCGTAGGTGCCGAAGCGGGCGAATTCCGTGGGACCGCCGGCAGCGGTGGAGGGTAGGGGAGTGACGTCTGCGGTTCCGGCAACGGTGCCGTCGGTGCGGCCCAGGACCCAGTTGCCACTGCCGTCGGGCCGCGTAAACAGCGCGTCGGTGGCGTCGATGCGGAAGAATTTCGGTTCCTGGCCGCCGCTGCCGGCCAGCAACTCGGTGGCCGCGCCGTCGGCGTAGTCGATGCGGTACACCGTACCATCGATACCGTGGGCCAGCAGGCCGGTATTGAGGGCTTCGGCGGTAGCGGCGCGGACGGTTACCGCGTGCTCCGCTCCCCCGCCCGTGGCGGTCATGAAGCGGCTCACCTGCCGGTCGTCGGGGGCGGTGTAGCTGAGCAACAGCCGGTCGCCCGCCGCGTAAAAGTCGAGACCGTTAGTGGATTCCAGGGCCCCCAGGTCGGTCACGACACCCGTGGTGACGTCGAAGGTGGCGGGTCCGGCGCCGCCGGTCTGCCCGTGGCTGAAGTAGATTTTCCCGTCCAGCGCCGCAACGCCGCCGTTGAGGGGATGGGCGGAGGTCAGGACAGTATCGCCGAATACCTCGTGGCCGCTCTCGTCCGCAGGGTCGAGCTCCAGGATCACCCGGGCATGGCTTCCGCTGAGCTTTTCCTCCCGCAGCAGGTAAAATTTGCTGCCGATCATGACCGGGTTGGAATAGGTGAAGCCGTCGTACTCCGTACCGGGAAAGCGCAGTACCCGCGGCGCCGGCTGGCGGGTATCGGCCTCGGCGTAGTAGCCCTTGCCGCGGTGGGAGAAGTAGAAGTAGTGCAGGTCGCCCACGTCGCCGAGGTGGATCACGCCGTCCCGGAAGCCCAGTCCGCCCGGAAAGGCGGTGGTGGCCTCTACGGTACCGGTGGAGAGGTAATTCACGTCGCCCTCGACGGCCCAGTAAAGTTTACCGCCAAAGGCGGCGAGTTCGAGGATTTCCTTGTCTTCCCCGTTGGGCTGTACGTCCAGCAGGTCTACGGTATGGGGGATGGTTTGCGCAGTCACGAAGAGCGACAGCAGCAGGCTGAGGGATAGCAAGTAAAGCTTCATCAATAGATGGGGTAGGGTTAGGGAGAGACGGGACTCCTGACAAGCGGGCGGTTCGCGTGGTAGGCTGGAGCGAACAATCGGTCCAACCCGCGATGCCCCCCTTCCGGGTCCGGGGTAATAGTAAAGGCTATCTCTTAACGTCCGCAAGCCTTCCATTATTTCAGAAAATCGGGCTTTGGCTACCGGCTGCCTTTTTGGGGAATGGATCCCGACCTCTGGTCGGGAAGGTTACGCGACCGGAGGTCACGATCCGGTTTCTGGATCCCGACCTCCGGGCGGGGGAGGTCGCGCGACCGGAGGTCACGATCCGGTCAGACGAATTCCCCGGAATTAAGGATGCCATACTCCAGGCGGCGGATACGCCCCCCGGAAGGATAAAAGGTTTTTGAACATAACGACTGGTTAAGGCGGAGGAAATAATTTACTGGGCAGGCAACTGCCCCGGTAAATTATTTACCTATTGTAAACCACCTACTTCGAAGTGAATTGCTCGTTAAGATTTGAAGGCGAACGCAGCGCTTCCCTTTGCTTCTAAAGGATGCACTTGGGCGGAATGGTATCGCACCATCATTCAGGGATGCATTCGGATGAACTAATCAGGTCGGGAGCCATCACCCTGACCGGAGGTCACGAGCCGGGGGATACCCAGGTCACCACGGAGCGGGCTGGCAGAAGCCGGGTGTCGCCCGGTTCGAAGCGCTCCGTAGGCCGTAGGTCATCGCCCTCGGCACTGCTGGTGAGGTAGGCACTCACCGGTCCCGGACCGAGGCCGCGCACCCGTACCGCTTGCGCCTCCGCCCCCTGGTTCACGAACACGACCACCCGGCTGCCATCCCCGTTCTCGAAGGCGGAGGCGATCACGCCGGACGGAAAACCGGCCTCGGCGGGGGTCCCATCCGTTCGCTCGAGGGAGATCCGGACCGCCCCGGGCCGCACGAACCTGGAGAAATTTCCCACGGCCCACAGCAGCTTGGAGTCGTAGACCCGCCCCGACTGCCGGTCGTCGTCCACGTACACCAGGCCATCCTTGTAGTCGCCGTTGCTCACGCCGAGCCACCACTGCCAGGAGCTGGCGTGGGCGAAGAGGAAATCGGCCTGCATCACCCGCGCCGTATACAGGGCAGACTTCATGCCGAGGTCGCGGCCGGAGCCCTTTATCTCCGCGTTGTCTTCGAGCAGGCAGTACTCGCTGGCCATGTATTCGAGCTCGGGGTCCACCTCCTGGATCTTTTCCCACGCCCGCTTGCGGGTCTCGATCAGGTTCTCCACGGGCCAGGTGGAGAAGTAGTCGTGCACCGATACCTCCGGCGCCACGTGCGTCAGGTCACCGAGGTACAGCGAAGATTGCGGATCGAAGAAGGCCCCGAGCTGACCGGCCCGCTGGCTCGGCCCCTTATCCGGCTTGTAGAGATACTCCACCTGGGCGGTTTCGGGGATCGCGATCTCGATGCCTTCGATCCCGGCGGCCGTGAAAGCGGCATCGATCTCCCGCGTGACCGCCGCCAGCTCGTCGTTATCGTAGGGGGTGCCCTCCTGCTTGCAGCACATCCACTCCCACTGCGGCTCGTTGAAGGGGCTGAGGAAGTCGAAGGTGATCCCGGTCGTGCGCGCCACGCCCTGCACCACCTCGGTGAGGTAGCGGGCGTAATCAGTGTAGTGCTCGGGCTTAAGGTTGGATTCCTTACCATCTGCTGACCACGCCTTGCCGTTCCGCGTCATCCACACCGGCGGGCTGTTGACAAATCCGATGAAAGTCTCCACGCCCCTATCCTCGGCCGCCTGCATCATCCAGCGCTGTCCGGCGTGTCGCGACCAGTCGTAGCTGCCGTCGGGATCGCCGAAGGATTCCGCCCGCCGCCAGTCGCTGCTGATGCCGCTGCTGTCCCCCTGGGCGGCACTGCCCCCGCCGATGTTGAAGCGCCAGGCGGAGAGCCCGATGCCCCGGGGCTTGCCGTCCGCGTCCGTTTCGCTGCTGAAGAGCAGGTCGGCGATCGCGTTGCGTTGCGCCACCGGCCAGTTCTCCCCCACGTACTGGATCGTCCAGGCATCGGAGGCGCCGAAGTGGTGGACGGTCTGGTAGCGGGTGGCCGGGTCGAGGGTAAAGCCCATCTCCGCGCCGTCAATAGCCGGCACATCACCGGGCAGGCTACGCTGGCAGTTCGGGAAAAGAAGTGCGCCCAGCGCCAGGACCAGGAAATAACGTAGTGTCATGGTAAGGATTGAATCTATAGTGCTAAACCCTGGGCTCCCGGCTCCGGAAAAGGCCCCGGCACCCGCCCCCCGGCCCCTCCAAAAGTCATCCGGGAAATGTACTATCAGCGCGTGTCCGCTTGCTCTCGAAAAGATAGTACACGGGCGGCGGTGCGCGGGTGCCGGGGGACGCTGTATGCCCTCCATGGAGTAAAATGGAATCTTACCTATCTTTGCCGCCGCAAAACGCTACCCCGACGTATGAAAGACCTCTTCGATAAATTCCGGGAACATAAGGGGCCCCTGGGCCAGTACCAGGACGTAGCCCACGGCTACTTCTCCTTCCCCAAGCTGGAGGGCGAACTGGGCCCCCGCATGACCTTTCGCGGCAAGGAGTGCATCATCTGGAGCATCAACTCCTACCTGGGCATCACCAACCACCCCGACGTACGCAAGGCCGACGCCGACGCCTCCGCCGAGTACGGACTGGCCTACCCCATGGGCGCCCGCATCATGAGCGGTGAGACCGACGCCCACATCCAGCTGGAGGAGGAACTCGCCGAGTTCACCCAGAAAGAAGGCGCGCTGCTGCTCAACTTCGGCTACCAGGGTATCATGTCGATCGTCGACGCACTGCTGACCCGCCACGACGTGGTGGTGTACGACCGCGACGACCACGCCTGTATCATGGACGGCATCCGCATGCACCTGGGCCCCAAGTTTGCCTTCGCCCATAACGACATCGACCACTTCCTGGTGCGCATGGAGCAGGCCAAGAAGGAAGCCGAGAAGCGCAACTCCGGCATCCTGGTCATCACCGAGGGTGTCTTCGGCATGCGCGGCGAGCAGGGCATCCTGAAGGAGATCTGCCAGTATAAGGAGCAATACGGCTTCCGCCTGCTGGTCGATGACGCCCACGGCTTCGGCACCATGGGTGCCACCGGCGCCGGCGCCGGCGAGGAGCAGGGCGTACAGGACCAGATCGACGTCTACTTCAGCACCTTCGCCAAGGCGATGTCCGGATTCGGCGCCTTCGTGAGTGCCGATCAGGACATTATCGAGTTCATGCGCTACAACCTGCGCAGCCAGGTCTTCGCCAAGAGCCTCTGTATGCCGATGGTGAAGGGCGCGCTGGTCCGCCTCAAGTTGCTCCGCGAGCAGCCCGAGCTGCGCGAGAAGCTGTGGAAGAACGTTCATCACCTCCAGAAGGGCCTCCGTGAGGCCGGTTTCGACATCGGCAATACCGGTGCCTGCGTGACGCCCGTCTTTCTGAAGGGCAGCACCTACGAGGCCGGTGCCCTGATCTACGACCTGCGCGAGACCTACGGTATCTTCTGCTCGGTGGTCCTGCCCCCCGTCATCCCCAAGGGGCAGCTGATCCTGCGCCTCATTCCCACCGCCGAGCACACTGAGACCGACATCCAGGAGACGCTGGACGCCTTCAAGGCCGTCCGCTCCAAGCTGGAGGATGGTACGTACGAGAAGGTGGGGGAGATGTTCCGGGCTGGGGAGATCAATGTAGTGTAGTTCACCGCGGATTGCACGAATCTTGCTAGTGTTTACTCCTCGCTTCGCTTGGAGCGAACAGGTTTTTAACCGTAGAGGCGCGGAGGGTCGCGGAGTTGGGTGATGCTTCGGGCAGAAGAATGCCCATGACACATTTAAATGACCTCACGTATTGCATCCGGGAAGCTGCATTCAAGGTTCATTCGCAACTCGGACCCGGCCTCCTGGAATCGGTTTATGAGACCTGCCTCGAATACAAACTGAAAAATCTTGGGCTCCAGGTAGAGCGGCAAAGACTGTTGCCGGTCAGATACGATGGCATATTGCTCGACATGGGTTAT
>JBGTHX010000455.1:0-5768 GCA_041746055.1 Lewinella sp.
CCGTCACGCGATACGCTTCCTCGAGGGCCGCGATGAGCCGGTGGCCTGCGTTGGGCTTCGCCGTTTTAAGCTGGGCGCGCCGCAGGTTGTAGAAACGCATTACCAGGGCGGGGTTCCGCGCGAAGGCTTCAGGGGTGGCCACGTCTTCCACCCGGTGTTCTTCCCAGAGGCCGTTGCTGTCGCGGAAGGTCCTCAGTCCGGATTCCGCACTCACGCCGGCCCCGGAGAGAACGACTACGTGCTTCACTTTTTCTTGAATTTGGCGAGGGCCGCCTTCGCGTCGGGTTGCAGCACCAGCCGGCCCGTGATGGCGGCGCGCTCGGCCAGCAGTTCCGGCCAGTGGTCGGTTCCGGCCCAGAGGCTGCGCTTCAGCTCGGCCGTGGCGGCGGGACTGTAGGTCGCCAGGCGGCGCATCACCAGACGGGCTTCGCGGTAGAGCTCTTCGGGGCCGGCGAAGACACGCTGGTAGAGGTTCTTCTCGCGGGCCCACCTGGAGTCGTGCCACTCGGTGTCGAGGCAGAGCTCGCTGGTGGCGGCCACCCCCATCTTGCGGGTGAGGGCGGGCAGAATAACAAACGGCCCGATGGCGATGGACAGTTCGCTGAGTTTGACTTCCGCGCCCCGGCAACCGAGGGTGTAGTCGGCCGCGGCGGCGATGCCCACCCCGCCGCCGATGGCCTTGCCCTGCACGGCGACCACGATCGGCTTGGGACAACGGCGCATGGCCAGGATCACGTTGGCGAAGCCCATGAAGAAGTCGTGACCGGTCTCCTCATCCTGAATGGCCAGCAGTTCATCCAGGTTGGCGCCCGCGCAGAAGGTCTCTTCCCCCTCACTCCGCAGCAGGATGGCGCGGATCTCGTCGTTGGCCGCGGCCGCGTCGATGTGCTTCACCAGCTCCGCCAGCAGGTGGGAGGGCAGGCTGTTGTGGGCCGGGTGGGAAAAGATGATGCGCGCGAAGCCTGCGCGCAGGTCGGTAATGATGCTGCCGTTTTGATTCATGGGGCGAATTTAGGGGTTTCGCGAAGCTCTGCACATAGGATGTGCGCCACATCACAACTTCAACCGCCAGATCGGAAAGGTCATGCCGCTCACGTCGTCGCCGGCCGCGGGGAGCTTGGAATTGGTGAAGTAGAGGTAGCCCTCGTACTCGCTGAAGGTATCGGCCCAGCCTACTTCGTCGCCCTCGGCCAGGGTGGTGACCTGTCCGCTGTCCGTCACGCTCACCACCGACTGGGCTTCCAGGTCGGCCATCAGCGTACGGTCGCCAGTGCGCCACATGCCGTCGCAGGCGGGGGTGGTGGCGATGGTTTCCACGGACGATCCGGGGTTGGCGGCGTTGCGGTCGGCCAGCACGTCCAGCGGTATGGCGTAGAGGGTGTAGCCGGAAAGGGCGTGGTACAGCAGGCGGTCGTTGGCTACATCAAGGGCAATGCCGTCGGAGGGGATCTTCCGCTTCCAGGCCTCACCGTCGATGACGAGGCTGTCCAGCGTGGCCTGCACGGAGGGGTGATCGGCCAGCATGCGCCAGCTGTTGCCCGTTTTGAGGTCGAGTACCATCAGCGCCCCCCGTCCCGAATCCGTGAAGTACACCAGCTGCCGGTCGCGGTCGATGCGCAGGTCGTTCACGTAGGTCTCGGGCACCGTGGCGGCAGCGGAGAACTCGTAGGTCTTCAGCAGCTGGTTGGTGTTGAGGTCGTAGAGATGCAGCCGCGGTTGCGACACCAGCCCCTGGAACAAGGGGTTGCGGGTATCGGCGACGTAGAGCGTATTCCCGACGGCCACGGCACTCTGTACGTTTACGAACTGGTCGGCCGGGGCCTGGCCGATGTCCCAGGCATTGATCTCCGCGTTGGGGTAGGGCTGGGGCTGCCCGTCCACGATCTCCGCCAGGGTGTAGGGCACGCCCTTGCGCCAGCGGGGGAAGGTGGCGAAGATGCGCCCCTGGTCGGTGACGGTGATGCCGGTCACCTGCACGCCGGCGATCTCGGTCACCAGCTCGGGGGTAGGGGCCGGGACGGCCGGGGTATTTACATCTGATGCCTCGTTACCGGCGGGGGCGGGGCCGCAGGTGCAGAGGAACAGTAGCAGGAGCAGGGGGGTAAAGCGTAGGTTCAAGGGGGGGCTTTATTCCGGAACCCGGGTTCGGGGGGTGGGGTTCCCGGCGGGGCTGAAACGTCGGAGGTGTCATGTTCTAAAGGCTAGTGAGCTGTCAATTAATTGGTGACATTTAGGGGGGTGTTCACCAAGAATCCATGGAAAGGCTGATGGTGACAGTTTGACAGACGTCGGAGGTCCTAGCGAAACCCGGCCTCGGCACCTCCGAGGTCTGGCCTGCCCATTGCCGCCCGCAACCTTTACCACCCGCAAGTTGTAATTTTACCTGCCCCAATCGTCCCACCACTTGGTCAAAATAGCCGATATAGAACTCGGGGAGTTTCCCCTGCTGCTCGCTCCCATGGAGGACGTCAGCGACCCGCCCTTCCGTGCCCTCTGCAAGGCGCAGGGCTGCGACATGATGTACACCGAGTTTATCAGCGTCGAGGGGCTGATCCGCGACGCCCACAAGAGCGTGGCAAAACTCGATATCTACGACTACGAGCGCCCCGTCGGCATCCAGATCTTCGGCGCGAACCTGGAAAGCATGGTGCAGGCCGCCGATATCGTCCAGGAAGCCCGGCCCGAAGTGCTCGACATCAACTTCGGCTGCCCCGTCAAAAAGGTAGTCTGCAAGGGCGCCGGCGCCGGCATCCTCCAGGACATCCCCAAGATGGTCGAGCTCACCAAGGCCATCGTAGACCGCACCGACCTGCCCGTCACCGTCAAGACCCGCCTCGGCTGGGACGACAATACCAAGTACATCGAAGAGGTAGCCGAACGGCTGCAGGACGTGGGCATCAAGGCCCTCAGCATCCACGGCCGCACCCGCAAGCAGATGTATAAGGGGGATGCCGACTGGACGCTCATCGGCCGGATCAAGGACAACCCCCGCATCCAAATCCCCATCTTCGGTAACGGAGACATCGACAGCCCCGAAAAAGCCGCCGCTTACCGCGATCGTTACGGCGTCGACGGCATCATGATCGGGCGCGCCGCCATCGGCTACCCCTGGATCTTCCGGGAGATCAAGCACTACTTCGCCACCGGCGAATTGCTCGCCCCGCCCACCGTGGAGGAGCGGGTGTCCGCCGCCCGGGAGCACCTGGTACGGAGCATCGACTGGAAGGGGGAGACCCTCGGCATCCTGGAGATGCGCCGCCACTACACCAACTACTTCCGCGGGCTGCCCCACATCAAGCAGTACCGCAAGACGCTAGTGAGCGAATTCGATCCCGCCCTCCTGCACGCCACCCTCGATGAGATCGGGGAGGTATACGGAGAAGTGAGCGTCTAAAGGTTCCTGGCCGAGAAGTAACGATCGAGCGCGCCCTTGCTGGCGTCACCGCTCTTGTACCCGTCGGTGAAGGCCCGTACCCGCTGCTCCGAGGTGCCGTGGGTAAAACTTTCCGGTACCACGTAACCCTGGGCCTCCATCTGCAGCCGGTCGTCGCCGATGGCCGTGGCCGCGGTGATGGCTTCCTCGATATCACCCGGGTCGAGCAGGTTAGACTCCTGGTTGGCGTACTTGGCCCATACCCCGGCGAGATAGTCGGCCTGGAGCTCCAGGCGTACGGACATCGCGTTGGCGTCCTCTTCGCTCATGCGATTGCGCGCCTGGCTGACCTGCTGGCTGTAGCCGAGGAGGTTTTGTACGTGGTGGCCTACCTCGTGCGCTACCACGTAGGCGAGCGCGAAGTCACCCGGCGCGCCGAAGCGCTGCCGCAGCTGGTCGGCGAAGGAGAGGTCGATGTATACCTTCTGGTCGGCCGGACAGTAGAACGGTCCGGTAGCTGCCGAGGCGAACCCACAGGCGGAACGGTCTTGTCCGCTGAACAGCACGAGTACCGGATCCTGGTAGCTGCGGCCGTACTGCTGCTGGAAGATGTTACCCCACACCTCCTCGGTTTCGGCCAGCGTCACGGAGACGATCCGGGCGTTGGTATCGTCCTCGGCGATCTCCGCGCCGGGGTTGGAGCGGGTTTCGGTGGGGGCCGGCGAGCTGCCGCCGCCCAGGCCCAGGTAATCGAGCGGGTTACCGCCCAGGAAGAACACGATGATCATGATGATGACGGTGCCGATGCCAAAGCTGCCCGCTTTGCCCCCGCCGCCGATGAAGCTTCCCCCGCCCCGGCCGCGCCGGTCGTCGATGTTGCTGCTACCCTTTCTACCCTCTAATTTCATGGTTGGTTGTGTTGTCTAATTAACGTTGTCCTGCTGCGCGAAGACGCGCCGCAGGAGATCGGTCGTGCGGGCCGCGACGTTCTCGCGGATGTCGGCTTCCTTCAGGGCTACCTTGAGAAAGAGGCCGTCCAGGGCACGCTGGGTGACGTAAGCCCCCAGGTCCGTTTCGACCTTCTCGCGGGTGAGCGGGAATTTGTTGTAGGCATTCGCCGCGTCGAGCCAGATCTTGTTGGCTTCGTATTTATCGAGGCTGGTGTTGATGACGGGCGCGAACTCGGCGGTCAGGGCATCGCTGGTGGTGCGGCGGAGGTACTCGGTGGCGGCGTTTTTGTCGCCCCGCAGGATGCCCACGGCGTCCTGGATGGTCATTTGCCGGATGGCGTCCACGAAGATGGGCGCGGCCTTGGTGGCGGCGTCCTCGGCCCCCTGGTTGATCTTTTTCAGGATTACCTCCTCCAGGTTATTGAAGCCGGGCACGGCCTTCAGCCGGTCGGTAACCTGGCGCACTTCCTCGGGGAGCAAGATGCGGTAGGTGAGGTCGTCGAAGTAGCCGCCGGGCCGGGCCAGTTCGTCGGCTCCCTCCTTGGCGCCGATGCGGAGGGCCTCCTTGAGTCCATTGCCGATGTCGGTGCTGGTGAGCCCGCCGTTGAGGACCGTATTCAGGGTCTGATTGATCTGTTGGCTGGTACAGGCTACGAAGAGGAGCGGGAGAAACAGGAGTAAGAGGCGCGGCATAGGCTGATTTTGGTGAGGCCTCTCTATAAGCGGGATTGGGGGCGATTGGTTTGCAGGCCCCCTTTTTAAGGTACTAGAAGTCGAAGTTGCTCAGGTCGAAGTTGCCGGGCCCGAATCCGTCGTCCTCGTCATCCTCGAAGGTCTGCTGCCCCCCGAAGCTGGGCAGGCCGGGCATCCCCTCGGCCGCGCCGCCCAGTTCTACTTCCACGAAGGCGGCGCCCACGCGGCCCCCGAGGGGCGGGTTGAGTTTGCGCAGCTTCAGCCGTACGCCGGTCACGTTGTCGAACTGCTGCAGGATGCGGTTGCCGATGCGGAAGGCCAGGGCCTCAAGCAGCTGGGTGGGTTTCTTCATCTCCGCCTGCAGCAGGTAGTAGATGGTGGCGTAGTTGACGGTGGCCCCCAGGTCGTCCTCGGCGGCGGCCTCGGCTACCTCGACGTCCACTTCCACGTCGATGCTGAATTCGTTACCCATGAGGTGCTCCTCCTCGAAGAAGCCATGGGGGGCGTGGAAGCGTACGTCCTCGAGTCCGATCTTTGCCGTCATGCTACAGATTATTGAGTAGCCGCTCCGCTTCTTCGCGCATGGGCTGGTCCGGGGTATCCGCGATCCGGCTCAGCATCGCCTTACCGTCGACCTCGCGGCCGGCCCCGATCTCGGATACCGCCTGGTAGAATTCCGCCTCCCCCGCCAGCTGGAAACCGGCGATCAGGGACAGCTCCGCGAAGCGCTCGGCGGCCTCGTCGTAGCGCCC
>JBGTHX010000456.1:0-4057 GCA_041746055.1 Lewinella sp.
GACCGGTTCGGACGGGGCGGCATCTTCGCTCCCGCAGGCGAGCAGAACTAAGGCTAGGGCGAATAGCCCAGGTAAGCGGTATGGCATTATGTGTTGGTTGATCGACTAATGAGGTAGGAGCACTTACGGAAAGCTTCCCAAGTATCATCAACAATACAGAAAAATCTGGACAGCCGAGGTGATAATTTATACCGGTAGCCCGTAATGTGGCTCCGCACTGATCACCAGGATGAATAATTGATAGAGCAGCCAAGGTATCTTCCAGGCAGGCCGCCGGCTTGCTGCCCCTGTGGGGACCGGGGGGACAGAAGCCGGCGGGGAGGGCTGATAGGGTAAGTACGAAGACTGAAGGAGGTCAAGTACGAAGTACTATTGACTGTCAATTTCGGTCCTTTTGAACCTCAGTTCCCGGAAATCTGGCGGCGGCGCGCGGGTGCCATGGAATCATTCCTAAAGCAATGCAACGTGGAAACGTGAGGGGCTAAAGTATCCGCATCTGGAGGTACTCACCGTAGATGGACAACATAACCACGTCGTCTGGCCCAAGTCCCCAATCAAGATTAAGCAATACTTGGAAGACACCGGACTGTTCACCATCGACATCGGAGGAAACCGTTCGTTTGCCGGCGCAGCGGCAAATTCCAGAAAGTCGTAGCAATAGGCCCGGATCGCCGCTAACCCCCTCGGGAGAGGCTTCGAGCTTATCCATTAGCCGCTTCATCTTATCGCGGTAGCACCGAAGGCTTTCCCGTAGCACCCCGCACTTGTTCTTGAAACTGGCGTATATCGAAAATTGATTGATACCCATTTCCAGCATCCGCACCGAGGTACCGTTCTACCCGTGGCGCCAAAAAACACCCATTGCCTTCTCGATCACTTCTCCCTCAAAGTACTGTTTGTTCCTGGGCATACTAGGTTGAGGCTGGATTATCCAGGCACCCACTCAGGCAACGGGCTCTGCCGGCAAACTGGTTCACGCCTGCGGCTTACGTACCCAAAGCCTCCCGCAGCGTCGCGATATCCATCTTCTTCATCCCCCGGAAGGCGGCTACGACCCGGGACGCCCGCTCCGGATCACTGAGCAGCTTCGGCAGTTCAGCAGGTACTACCTGCCAGCTTACCCCGTACTTATCCTTAAGCCAACCACAGTTGCCCTCCTGCCCGCCGTCCGCCGTCAAGAGATCCCAGTAATGGTCGATCTCCTCCTGGGTATCGCACTCGATGACGAAGGAAACCGCCTCGTTAAAGGTGAACTGGGGGCCACCGTTCAGGGCCATGAATTTCGTGCCCTTTAGTTCATAGTGCACCACCATTCCATTGTCCTCTGTAATCCGACCATCGGGAAAGATAGAACAGTAGTAATCCGCGGCTGCGCGCGCTTGACCGTTAAACCAGAGGCAGGGGTAGATCGAGTCTTTCATGGGGGTGTGTGTTATGCGGGCGCGCAGGTGCGGGGCCTCAAGCTGAAGCCGGGCTGGTGCTGAAAAGATACGGCTTTGGCCAGGGCACCGGGTGGAAATCAAAAAGCGGGCACTACACCTTCATGTAGCGCCCGCCCGATGCTGTGTTAACCAGACCGGAGGTCTGGAGCCGGTTAGGCCGGGATCATCTTAGCCACTTCCATCCGGTCATAATTCCGGTGCTGGGCGATGGCGTCAATGAACTGCTGCGGCTTGCCGTCGACGAAGACCGCCTTATCGTCTTTCTTGTACTTGCCTACGTGGGTGGCATCCAGCAGTTGTACGCCCTCACCGTCGACGGCGATGGCCTTGCAGTGCATAAAGGCCTCGTCCACGAACTTCTTGAACTTGGCCTTTTTCAGTAGGGCGTCGAGGGACTTCTGTCCGCCGGGAACGTAGATCGCATCGAAGAGTACGCTCTCGGTGGTCATGATGGCGGCATCCACTTTGTGCTCATGACCCTTGGTACACGTAATAGTGCCGCCGTGGGGAGCCACGATCTTCACCATGGCGTTCTCCTTCTTGAGGGCTTCCTTCATGGGGGCGAAGTCGTCGCCGTCGAAGCCATCGGCGGCTAATACCGCGATTTGCCGGGTGGCGATGGTATCCGTCTTGATGAAGGTTTCGCTGAGGGCGGGGGATTTGTCCAGGTAGACCTTCTTCTTACCGGGCTGCATCTTCTCGACGTCCGCGTCAGCGCTGATGGCCTGGTTGGCGGGGCCGTCGATACTGTCGGGGACATCCATGCCAAGTCCGTCGGCGACCTTTTGGGCCAGGGACTCATCGATTTGATTGATGTGGTACAGCATCCGCTTCTGGATGTGGGGGTAGTTCACCTTACCCAGTTCGAAGGTGTAGGCGTCGACCGTGTGCGCTTTTTCCCAGTCGGTGAGACTGCGGTAGAACAGGGCTGGCTGGCTGTAGTAATCCACGAAGCTCTCGCTGCGGGCGCGGATCTTGTTGCCGTCGATGCGCTCGGTGTAGGATTCGAAGGAGCCGTCGGCGATGCTCGTCAGGTAGGGGCATCCGCCGCCCAGGCTGTTGGGGAAGTAAGCGGTCTTGCCCTTCGGGATCTGCATCGTCATGTGGCCGTCGCGCTGGTTGTTGTGGGCGGGGGCGAGGGACTGATTGATGGGGATCTGCTCGAAATTGACGCTGCCCAATCGGCTGAGCTGGGTGTCGCGGTAGGAGAACAGGCGGCCCTGCAGGAGGGGATCGTTGCTGAAGTCCAGGCCCGGTACCAGGTGGTCGGGGAGGAAGGCGACCTGTTCCGTCTCCGCGAAGAAATTATCGGGGTTGCGGTTGAGGGTCATCTTGCCCACGATCTTGACCGGCACCATCTCCTCGGGGATGAGCTTAGTGGCGTCAAGGATGTCGAATTCGAACTTGTGCTCGTCTTCTTCGGGAATGATCTGCAGGCCCAGCTCCCACTCGGGAAACTGGCCGGCATCGATGGCATCCCAGAGGTCGCGGCGGTGGAAGTCGGAATCGGCACCGCTGATCTTGACGGCTTCGTCCCAGGTGACCGAGCGGACGCCCAGCAGGGGCTTCCAGTGGTAGCGAACGAAGCAGGCCTTGCCCTCGGCGTTGATCATCCGGAAGGTGTGGATGCCGAATCCTTCCATCATGCGCAGGCTGCGGGGAATGCCGCGGTCGCTCATCACCCAGATGTGGTTGTGCAGGGCTTCGGGGGTCAACGACACGAAATCGTAAAAGGTATCGTGGGCCGAGGCAGCCTGGGGGATCTCCCGGTCGGGCTCGGGCTTGACCGAGTGGATCAGGTCGGGGAACTTCATCGCGTCCTGAATGAAGAATATGGGCATGTTGTTGCCTACCAGGTCCCACACGCCCTCCTTGGTGTAGAACTTGACGGCGAAGCCGTGCACGTCACGGGCCAGGTCGGTCGAGCCCTTGGAGCCGGCCACGGTGGAGAAGCGCGTGAATACCGGCGTCCTGCGGGAGGTGTCGTTGAAGATGCCGGCCTTGGTATACTCGGGAATGGCCTCGTACAACTCGAAGACGCCGTGGGCGGCGCTGCCCCGGGCGTGGACGATCCGCTCGGGGATACGCTCGTGGTCGAAGTGGTTGATCTTCTCCCGGAGCAGAAAGTCTTCCAGCAGGGTGCCACCGCGGATACCTGCCTTCAGGGAGTTGTTGGCGTCGTTGACCTTCACGCCCATGTTAGTGGTCAGGGGCTGGTCGGTACCGTCCTTGCGGTAGAATTCGAGATCTTGGGACTTGGAGTCTTCGGAGATTGCGCCGTTACGGGAGGCGGAGCCGTTTCCATTGGTAGGTGTACTCATTGAAGCATGGGTTTAAACCGGTAAACAAGCTGGCAGAGCGGGCACCTTGCCGCCGGCTTATCGTAGAACCGGATCCGTCGGGGAAGGTGTTCGAATCCAACATAACTCTCCTCAAATATGCGAACAGACTGTTGGGCTGGGTGGACGGGCCGGTGGCCCGGCCCGGAAGAGTATGAGAGCCAGGCTGCGCGAAGGGGATTCGCAGTTTGCCGAAAGGGCTGGGTGTACGGGCCTTTGGCCCGGCCCGGAAGAGCATTATAGCCAGGCTACGCAAAGGGGATGCACAGTTTACCG
>JBGTHX010000457.1:0-5346 GCA_041746055.1 Lewinella sp.
CCCGGCGTAGGCCCGCTGCAGCAGCCGCAGGTCGCTGCGGGCGGCCAGCCACTCGGCGGTACCGTCGGTACTGTAGCTATCCACCACCGTCAGGTCATCGCTCCACCCCGCCACGCTCTCCAGCGAGCGCGCGATGATGTCGATCTCGTTGAAGGTGGTGTAGATGATGGAGAGCGGCCGCTTCATCAGCAGCTCAGCTGCCCCTCGGTCACCTGCCCGTAGGCCACGAAGTGGGGGTTTCGCAGCACCTCCTTGTTGTAGACCAGGTCCTTACCCGTTCCGTCGTCGACCAGCCGTCCGCCCGCCTCCAGCAGGATGGCGTGTGCGGCGGCCGTATCCCACTCCATGGTGGGCGCGAGGCGCGGGTACAGGTGCGCGGTACCGCGTGCCAGTTCGATGATCTTCAGAGAGCTGCCTCTGCTGACGATCTCCGGATCGTTCAGTTTGTCCATGAAAGCCTGGGTCTCGTCGTTAAGGTGGCTGCGGCTGGCCACGACCTGCAGCCGGGGGTCCTGCATCGTGAAGCGGGCGGCGTGGATCTGCCCTACGCCCTCCTGCCAGGCGCCTTCGGACTGGGCGGAATAGAAAAGCTCGTCGGTGACCGGAACGTAAACCGCTCCGAGGACAGGCCGGCCGTTCTCGATCAGGGCGATATTGACGGTGAAGTCGCCGTTGCGCTTGATGAATTCCTTCGTGCCGTCGAGGGGGTCCACCAGCCAGAAGCGGGTGTACTGGGCACGCTCGGTATAGGGAACGTCCTTGCCTTCCTCGGAGACAACGGGAGCCTTGAGTACCAGCTGGTTCAGTCCGGCCACGATCACGTCGTTGGCGGCCTTGTCGGCCCGCGTCAGCGGACTGTCGTCGGCTTTTTGTTCCACGCCGAAGTCGTCGCTTCCGTAAATCTTCAGAATTTCCGCACCGGCCTGGCGGGTGATCTCGCCGACCTCCCGGGCCAGCTTCAGGTAATTAATTTCCATGCGGCAAAAGTAAGCCGCGATTAGCCAAACCGGACCCTCAGACCGCCCAGCGCAGAAAATCCACCACTACCTTTCCCCAGGTCTCCGGCTCGTGTTTGCCGCCCTCCACTTCCACGTAGACCATCTCCTCGCCGGGCCGCAGTCCCTTTTTCTGCAGCAGGGCCATAAGTTGCAGCGTATCGTCAATGGCATCGATCACGCCGTTCTGGTTGCGGTCCTGGGTTTCGTCGGCCGTGCCGGCCATGAACCAGAAGCGGTTCTTGATACTGTGCTTGCGCGCCCGCGCCACGTAGCCGTGTACCATCCGGTTGGCATCCGGATTCTTCGGGTTGAAAGCCTTGTGGCGGTACCAGAACGAGCCGCTGAAGATGCCGGCCGTCCGGAATGCGGTGGGATTGCGCCAGGCTACGTCGAAGGCGCTCAATCCGCCCAGACTGAAGCCGGCGATGCTGCGCCGCTCCGCACTGTGGTACAGGTTGTTGTGGTCCTCCAGCCAGGGTAGCAGCTCCTTCAGCAGGAATTTTTCGTAAGCCGGTGCCAGGGTGCCGCGGCCGGCGTCATCCCGGCGGGCGGCGGTGCCGTACTCGCTCAGGCGATCATTGGCGTACACGCCTACCACCAGCGTGGGGGCCAGGCCACCGTCGCGGTACGCCTGGGAGAGCCGCTTCTCCAGGTCCATGCGGGGCAGGTCCTGTCCGTCGTTAAAGACCACCAGCGAGAGCAGCCGCCAGGGTGGTACCGCCGGGCGGTAGAGCTCGATCAGCACCTGCCGTTTGAGGTGGGCGCTGTCGAGGGTATAGGTCCGCCGCAGCAGTCGTTTCCGGCGCGACAGCACGCTGCCCGCCAGCTGCCGGATGTAGGTCAACGGTTTCACAATCCAAAGGTAGCGGTATTGCGGCGGTTGACTACCTTGCCGGCCCTCACCCCACCCGCGATGCACGAGACCTACACTGAATTCTACAGCCAACACCTCGGCCATAACGTCAAGATTCTCACCTTCGGCACCCGTGGCTATCCGGTTGTGATCTTCCCCACTACCCTGGGCAGCTACTTTGAGGCGAAGGACCGCGGGATGATCGAGGCCGTGCGCTGGTTCATCGAGCGCGGCTTCATCCAGGTCTTCTGCCCCGACAGCGTTAACAACGCCAGCTGGTACGCCAACATCCACCCCCGCCACCGCGTGGAGCGACACATCCAGTACGATAGGTTCCTCTACGATGAATTCGTTCCCCAGATCCGATGGAACACGGGCAGCGGCCGCATCGCCTGCGCGGGTATCAGCTTCGGCGGCTACAGCGCCACCAACTTCGCCTTCCGCCACCCCGAGTTCGTCAGCCACCTCTTCAATATGAGCGGTGCCTTCGATATTAAGCCCTTTCTCCACGGCTACTACGACGACAACGCCTACTTTAACAATCCCGCCGACTTCATCGAAGGGGCCTCCAACCCTCACCTGTGGGACATGAAGATCGTCCTGGGCACCAGCAACTGGGATATCTGTCTCGACGCCAACCTCAAGTTCTCCGAGAAACTCCGCCGCAAGGGCATCCACCACTGGCTCGACGTCCGCGGCGACATCGAGCACGACTGGCCGTTGTGGCTCGAGATGTTCCCCCACTACGTCAGTCTCATTTAATATGAGGCGGCTTCCGGCCGCGTACAGCCTAGGGTAAAGCGAAGAACTCGATCTGCACCGAGTCCTCTACGCTGATCCCCAGCAAAGTGGCCGCACGTCCCAGATTGACCGCGATCTCCAAGAAGCCATCGGAGTCGAAGCGGCACAGCGGCTCTCCCTCGGGGACGTCGTGGTAGCGGAAGCTCAGTCCGTCCAGCGGGCTCATCCGCTTAACCAGCAGCTGGAAGCCCCGTCCCTCTCCTACCCGCTCGAATAATTCGCGGCTGATGTTAGTGGTCACGTTTTCGAACCGGTCGACAAAGACCACCGCCCCGCGGATATAATTCGGCCCGATGACCGGCTGGAAGGCGAGCCGTTCGGTGTAGCGGGTGGTCGGCAGCCCGATCTCGTGGAAGGGTTTCCGGCGCGTCAGATGGGTCACCGCCCGCGCGTAGACCGTACTAAGGGGGGTGTCGGAATCGTAGCCGTCCAGTACGAAGGTCTGTTCCGGGATCGGTCCGAAGATCAGCGAGAAGATCCCGTTGTCGGGCGCGATAAAGTAATGGCCCTCGTGGAAGGCTGCCAGAAAGCGGCCCCGGGGCTGGTAATAGTCGTAGACGCTGAGCAAGTGGATGCTGCCCTCCGGGTAGTGGTTCCACACCTTATTGAAGATAAAGGCGGCCCGGACGATATCGTAAGTGGGGATGTCGTGGCTGATGTCCTCGATCTGCAAGTCCGGTTCGGCGGAGCGCAGCTCGGCCTTGAGCCGGGGCAGGTGAAAATCCTGTCGCCCGAAGTCGGTGGTCAGGGTAAGAAGCGGGAGAGTAGCGGAAGCCACGTAATCGGGTTTACCGCAAAGTACGCGCATCCCCGCCAAATGAGAAGACCCCACCGGCCGGGGCCGGTGGGGTCTTCTCAGGTGTTGCTGTGTCGTCGGAACTACCGGAGGTAGACCATACGGGCGGTTGTACCCTCGTCGAGCCGCAGCCGGACGATGTACTCCCCGCGGGGCAGATTAGCGCGGTTCACGTTGAACGAGGCCTGATCGATACCCGTGTACTGAGCCACGCGGCTGCCGCGGAGGTCGAACAAGTCGATCTGGCGGATGCGGCGGTCCTCGGCCACGCGTACCGTGAAGCCAGCCGCGGAGGGGTTCGGGAAGATCTCGAGCCCTACGGAGGCATTGGTGATCACCTCCTCGGTGCCGGTGGTAATAGCGGCCAGCTCAAG
The DNA here is from genome assembly GCA_041746055.1 of Lewinella sp. Lineage (GTDB taxonomy): Bacteria > Bacteroidota > Bacteroidia > Chitinophagales > Saprospiraceae > Neolewinella. Next base: position 3,823 of record JBGTHX010000457.1, read on the forward strand.
CTGGTACCAGGCGTGAGGAATGAAGTGAGCCATCATAGTATCGATGTAGGCCTTGGCGGCGGCGGGATCGTCCCGGTTGGGATTGGTGATGTCCTCGCCATTGATGATGTCATCGGCGCTGATACTGGCACCCGTTGCGGTATTGGTCGCTTGGACCTGAGCCCGCAGGGTAACCTCATCGAACCAGTTGTATACGCCGGCCGTGGGCTGACTGCCACGATCTACTACGATCGGGTACATGTTGTCGCGGGACAGCGGAAACTCCTCTTCAGTAGCTCCCGGAATCGGCGAAGTCACCATGATGGATTTGTAGACCTCGTTGCGCAAATTGACCTCGGAGGAGAGGGCGGGGAACATAGCCGGCAGTTGGGTGGAGTTGGCGGGGGCCATCATGGCATTGAGGCCGGAGCCGTTGGCTACGCCCAGGGTCACTACCGAGCCGAGCACGTCGATGACCGGGAGGCTACCGCCGGGGATAGGCACCTGTACGAGACCCGCGTTGAAGGGGGCGAAAGGATCGGTGTAGCTGTGGTAAGCTACCACGGCGGGCTCGTTGGCCGTGGTATCGATCCAGGCGGTATCGCCGAGCGCACCGGCCATATTTACGACCAGGGCAATATCGGAGGTGTAGCCGGGGTGGTTCACCACGTTTTGGGAAGTGGCGATGGTACCCTGGGGGTTGGAGTTCAGCTCCTCGTTGACGAGGGGCGCACCATCCTCGTCGTAGAAGTTCAGGTTGCTTTCTATCTCCGTGATGTCATCCAGGAAGCCGCTGGCCAGCGCCACGTAGCCGCCGGAGCCATTGCCCCAGTAGGTGATCCGCGTGGTGTCGATGTTGTAGGGGTTCTCCATCTCCACTACGGTCTTCCGCAGAAAGCGGCCCATGGCGTGGGCGTCCTGGCCGGCGCGGTAGACCGCCCGCAGCAGGGTACCGGTACGGGTATCCTGGTCGGCGGTGGGGCTCCAGCCCTTCCGGTAGTCGGCGATTACGGCCACGTAGCCGCGGGAGGCCAGGCGGTTGGCGATCTCCACGTTGACGGAATCGGTGCGGTTGCCGTAAGGGCTACCGTTGAAGTACTTGGGGAGGAAGCTGCCAGTGGGCCAGATGACCACCACGGGACGTGGGGTGGTAGCGGTATCGCCGTCGGGCAGGTAAGCATCGAAGGCCAGATCGATCGTGTCGTTGTCCAGGATGCTATAGTTGCGGGCGTAGACGGTTCCGGTCTCCGAATTGTCCACGCTGAACATCGCGTCGATATAACGGGTCTGAGCCGTGAGGTTTTGGGTGGTCAGCCACAAGAGGCCGGCCGCCAGAAGGTAAAATTTACGCATATCAGGAGTTGTTAAGGGCGAGAAAAAATGGGTGATGGCTATTGCCGATTGAGTACGTAGGTAGCCGACAGGTAGGCCAGTCGGCCAATGCGGGGGCCGCCGTATACCTGGAAGACGCGGTTGTCCAGCAGGTTGGAGGCACCTAATTTAAAGGTTGTATTGATCTTGTCGACGGTGAAGTTGACCTGGGCA
>JBGTHX010000458.1:0-9332 GCA_041746055.1 Lewinella sp.
TCATCCAGCTACATTAGTCCGAATTACGCTCTTAGTTATCTTAATCAAGCTGTTTCGATCATGCGAGAATCACTCTCCCGGGGAGTGGGTGGCTGCCTATTGCTGGTAGCTTCCCTCCTGTGGGCCAATCCCATCCTTTCCCAAATCACCGGTACCGTTACCGACGCCGATTCCGGCGATCCGCTCATCGGGGCCTCCATCCTCATCCAGGGTACCACTTCCGGGGTCGTGACGGACCTCGACGGCACCTACTCCATCAACGCGGAGGAGGGCAATACCCTGATCTTCACCTATACGGGCTACGCCGCGCTGGAGGTGCTGGTCGCGGATCAGTCCACCATCGACGTGCAGATGACCTCCGGCGAGTTGCTGGACGAAGTGGTCGTAACCGGCTATACCGCCCAGAGCAAGCGCGACATCACCGGGGCGGTAGCTACGGTTGACTCCGAGGAACTGCTGTCCATACCCGCCACCACCTTCGCCCAGCAGCTGCAGGGACGCGCTTCGGGGGTCACCGTGGTGAACGACGCCACCCCGGGCGGGGAAGCGACCATTCGTATTCGTGGTTACGGCACGGTGGGCAATAACAGTCCGCTCTACGTGATCGACGGCGTACCGACCCGCAACCAGAATAACCTGAACCCCAATGATATCGAATCGCTGCAGGTACTAAAGGACGCCTCCGCCGCCTCCATCTACGGATCGCGGGCCGCCAACGGTGTAGTCATCATCACCACCAAGAAGGGTAAGCTGGGCAAGCCTACCATCTCTTATACCACCTACTATGGGCTCCAGAATGCCGCCCAGGACGTAGAGGTCCTCAACGCCCGCGAACTCGGCGAGTATCTATACCTGGCCGATCTCTACGCCGGCAAGGACCCCACCCACGGACAGTACACTTTCGGTCCGAACGGAGAAATCAGCATCCCCAACTATGTGTTCCCCAGTGGCGCCGAATCGGCCAACGAGAACGAATACTCCCTCACGCCGGAAAACATCAACGCCATTACCCGCTCGGCCGACACGGACTGGTGGAAGGAGGTAACCCGCTCCAACGCGCCCATCCAGAATCACCAGCTCTCGGCTACCGGCGCCACGGAAAGTGCCCGTTACGCCTTCAGCATCAACTACTTCGACCAGGAGGCCATCACCCGCTTCGTGTCTTACGAGCGAATGTCGCTGCGGGCCAATACCCAGTTCTCGGCCATCAGCGACCGGCTGCGGATCGGGGAGAACTTCACGCTTTCCTTTGGCAACCGCAAGGGGGGCTTCAGCAACAACAACGAGCAGAACGCGGTCTCCGGATCATACAAGCACCACCCGCTGCTGCCGGTCTACGACATCGCCGGCAACTTCGCCGGCAGCCGCGGCGCCAACCTGGGCAACAACTTCAATCCCTACGCCATCCTGTACCGTGACCGGGACGACCGCGACTACAACCTGCGGGCCTTCGGCAACGTGTTCGCCGAGCTCGACATCATCAATGACCTGACCTTTAAGACCAGCTTCGGCATCGACGCCAGCACGAACCGGACGCGCAACATCGGCCGTCCGCAACCCGAATACGTCGAGGGCAACTTCATCAACAGCCTCAACATCGGGGAATCGTACCAGTACGAGTGGGTGTGGACCAATACGGTCAGCTACTCCCGGGAGATCTCCTCCGAACACCAGATCTCCGGATTGGCCGGTATCGAGGCGATCAGCGGCTTCGGCGAATCGTCCAACGCCAGCCGGCAGCGCTTTCCCTCCAGTGACGTGGGCATCATCTCCTACCTGAACCTCGGTGACCTCACCACGGCCAGCAACAGCGGTGGTACCTTCAAGGACTTCTCCCTGTTCAGCTTCTTCGGCCAGGCCAACTATGCCTTCCGCGACCGCTACCTGATCCAGCTGATTGGCCGCTACGACCGCTCGTCGCGCTTCGTCAACGCCGAGAACGCCGCCTTTTTCCCCTCCGTCAGCCTCGGGTGGCGGATCTCCGATGAACCCTTCTTCGCCGGACTCAGCGGCGTATTCAGCGACTTCAAGTTGCGCTACGGCTGGGGACAGACCGGTAACCAGGAAATCGGGGACTACAACGGCTTCACCACTTACCGCTCCAACATCTTCAACGCGGGATACCCCATCGACGGCAACACCAGCGCGCCCGTGATCGGCTTCGACGCCTCGAGCTTCGGCAACCCCCTGGCGCAGTGGGAGACCACTACCTCAAACAATCTTGGCTTTGACGCCAAGCTGTTCGACAACCGGCTGAGCGCCGAACTCGACCTGTGGAACCGCAACACCACCGACGTCCTCCTGCAGGTGCCCATCACCTTCAGCGCGGGCGACGCTACCCCACCCGCCTTCAACGTGGGTGAGGTATCCAACCGCGGCATCGACCTGGCCCTGAACTGGAGTGGCGGATCGGGCAACTTCTACTACAGCGTCGGTGGCAACTTCTCCACCTACCGCAACGAAGTGGTGGCCCTCAACGACCCGGATGCCCGGATCTTCGGCTACGGCTCCCGCGTACCGTCCATGACGGTGACCCAGGCGGGCTTCCCCATCTCCTCCTTCTTCGGCTTCCAGACCGACGGCATCTTTCAGAGCCAGGCAGAGGCCGACGCCCACGCGCCCTACGGCAGCTACAACGCGCCCGGCAAGTTCCGCTTCGTGGACGTGAACGGGGATAATGTCATTAACGACGAGGATCGGACCGTCATCGGCAACCCCCACCCGGACTTCACCTACGGTCTGAACCTGACGCTCGGCTATGGAAACTTCGAACTGACCGTCTTCGGCAACGGCTCCCAGGGTAACGACGTCTTTAACTACACGCGCTTCTTTGCCGACTTCAACACCTTCCAGGGCAACCGCTCCTTACGGGCCCTCTACGATGCCTGGCAACCGAGCAACCCCACCGCGCCCCGGGAGAACTGGGTAGCCGCCAACCCCGGCGCCACCTCTCCCATCATGGACGCCAACGACCAGATCAGCAGCCAGGTGTCGGACTACCTCATCGAGGATGGCAGTTTCTTCCGGCTGCGGAATCTCCAGCTCACCTACAGTCTGCCCGAAGCGCTCGGCAACCGCCTGCGCATGTCCAACGCCCAGGTGTACCTGCAGGGGCAGAACATGATCACCGTGACCAAGTACAACGGGCTCAACCCGGAGATCCAGGCCAATACGGACACCACCCTCGGTTTCGACGGCGGCTACATGCCGGTGTCGAGAACCATCATCTTCGGGCTGAACCTCAGCCTGCAGTAGCCCCCCCTTACTCAACGACAAAATAAATTCACGATGAATCCCTATCGTAAAATAATCGGTCTGATAGCCCTGAGTCTGCTGCTGTCGAACTGCGGAGAAGATTTTCTGCAGAAGACGCCACAGGCGCAGATCAGTACCGCCTCTACCCAAACGCCCGAAGGCCTTGAAAGCCTGCTGATCGGCGCCTACGCCATGGTGGACGGCACCGGCCTCGACGGCCAAGCGTCTTGGAACAACGAAATCAGCAACTGGGTATTCGGGGGCATTACCTCCGACGACGCCCTCAAGGGCACCGACGCCGGTGACCAGCCGGAGCAGTCGTTCCTCGAGCGCTACGACTTCAACTCCTTCAACGGCCACATCCGCAACAAGTGGCGGGGCCTCTACAAGGGCGTGGCGCGCACGAACGACGTGATCACCACCGCCCGCAACGTGGAGGGCATCTCCGAGGAGCGGCGCGAGCAGATTATCGGAGAAGCCCGGTTCCTGCGGGGCCTCTTCCACTTCGAGGCCCAGAAAATGTGGCGCTTCCCGATCTACGTGGGCGACGATGTGTACGACATCAGCGACGTGGAATCCACCAAGGTACCCAACGACGGCAAGATCTGGCCGGAGATCGAGGCGGACTTCCAGGCGGCCGCCTCCGTACTCCCCGACGAACAGGCCCAGGTGGGCCGGCCCACCAGCTTCGCGGCCAAGGCCTTCCTGGCCAAGGCCATGATGTACCAGGGCTGGAACGACGACGGCAGCGCCAACACCGCCAAGCTCCAGGAAGCCAAGCCCCTGCTCGAGGAGATCATTAACAGCGGCCGCTATACCCTGGTGCCGCGTTTCTCCGACAACTTCCTCGTCGCCACGCGCAACAACGTGGAATCGATCTGGGAGGTACAGTATGCGGTGAGCAGCGCCACCGGCGATGCCGCCACCCAGGGCGTCGGCCTGGCGCATCCCTACATCGCTCCCTGGGGATGCTGTGGCTTCTACCAGGCTTCTCAAAACCTGGTCAACGCCTTCCGGACGGACGACGACGGCCTGCCGCTCCTCGACTCCTTCGATGAGGAAGACGTGACTTACGAAACCGAGTACACCGACCCGCTCGATCCGCGACTCGACCACACCGTCGGCCGCCCGGGCATCCTCTACAAGTACTTCCAGATCCACCAGACGGACTTCATCCGCGACGTGTCCTACGCCGGTCCTTACTCCTCGATGAAGCACGTGGCCGAGCCGGAGGGCTACGGCATCAACGGCTGGGGTAATCTCTCGGCTAACAACTACCGCATCATGCGCTACGGCATGGTCCTGCTGTGGCTGGCGGAGGTAGAAGTCGAGCTGGGCAACCTGGAGCGGGCCCGCGAACTGGTCAACATGATACGCGAACGGGCCGGCAACGAGGAAGACTACGTGCCCAAGGTGCTGCAGGGGGCCACCAGCCGCCAGGATTACTCCTTCGTGGACGGCGAGGTAGCCGCCAACTACCAGGTAAGCACCTACGACTCGCCCTGGACCGACCAGGCCATGGCCCGCAAGGCCGTCCGCTTCGAATCCCGGCTGGAAACCGCCATGGAGGGGCACCGCTTCTTCGATCTCCAGCGCTGGGGCGTACAGAAAGAGGTGTTGAGCGCCTATCTCGCGAGTGAGTCGGAGCACCGCGTGTACCTGCGCGGCGTCACCTTCGAGGATCCGAAGAATCAGTACTTCCCGATCCCGACCGAAGCGATCGACCGCTCCTCCAAAGAGGGGCAGCCGACCATCACCCAGGATCCCAACTACTAGAGGCGGTCCAGGTCCAAGGTTCCCCACTGCCCGAATGCGGCGGTGGGGAACCTTTTTTTGGCGGACCAGGGTGTTAAGGTTGGTACAACTCGCATACGGATTCACCGACGGAGGTCGTTCTAGAGAACTTTCGAGCCTACCAAACACGACCATGAACACCAAGCCATTTCCCCTATTCGCCCTGCTGCTCCTGTCCCTCGCCGCCTGCAATAAGGACGAGCTGGACCCCGGCTGCGACCAGCCGATCGGCGACGAATACCTCACCTACTCCTACTACAACGACGGTACGCCGACCATCTCCGCCGACCCGACGGATACCCGTGGCAATATCTCCTTCGACCCCGCCTACGCCCGCACGGTCGACAACGGCGTAGAGATCACCATCCCCGGCGTACGGATCCGGTCGGACGACGACAACTACGAGATCACCCGGCTGCAGATTGACGAGAAGCAGGCCGGTGAAAGCTGCTTCACCTTCCAGAGCGAATTCACCAACGACCAGTCGAGCTTCCAGACCGATATCGCCTCCGTGCTCGTACTCGACATGAGCACCTCGCTGGAAAGCAACATCGAGGACCTGAAGGCCTACGCCAGCAACTACGCCAGTACGGTGGTCAACAGCTCGCCTAAGTCTACCGTAGCCGTGGTCTTCTTCTCCGACCGCGACGCCATCGAGGCTACGGACTTCTACACCTCGGCCAATATTGGCGAGCTGAACGCGCTGATCGACAACTTCACCGACTACCGCGAGCGGACCGCCCTCTACCAAGCCACCCAGCGCGGACTCGACCTCCTCGACGCCCTGCCCTTCGAGGGGGAAAAATCGCTGGTGGCCTTCACCGACGGCGGCGACAACGACAGCAATAACCCCAGCCAGCTGCTGGCCGGCATCAGCGCCAGTCCGGTCGAGAAGTTCGCCATCGGGCTGCGGGGGGCCGACTTCCAGGAATCCGGCCTCCGCTCCATCGCCAGCGCCAACAGCAACCTGGTAGTAGCCGACGACATCGACGTGCTGGAGAATATCTTCCAGATCGTGGGCCGCGGCGTCATCTCCGTGTACGAGATCCGCTACACCCGCTCCGACCAGCTGCTCACCGCCGACGAGGCCGTGGAGATCCGCATCAGCACGGAGACCGCGAAGATCCAGTAGCCCCCGGCACCCGCGCCCCCGCCCGAGAATGGCGGCGCCCCACACAATTTTCCGGCCTCCCCGGGCTTTATAATAATCCCTTACCGGCCTAATGACCGGGAGGCCGGAAACGCTTGGAACCCTTTGTAATCTTCATCGTTGAAGACGACCCCTTTTACGGTCGCCTGCTGCAGCACCACCTCGGGATGAACCCCGACTACACGGTGGAGCTTTATACTTCCGCCCGCGAATGCCTCGCGCAACTGTACCGCAAACCCCAGGTCGTGTGCATCGATTACGGGCTACCCGACATGACCGGAGCCGCGCTGCTCGAGAACATCCGCGCCGCGGACGCCGCCCTCCCCGTGGTGGTGATCAGCGGCCAGGACGACATCGCCACGGCCGTCGACCTGCTCAAGCAGGGGGCCCGCGACTACATCGTGAAGGACGAGAACACCCGCGAGCTCCTGTGGCGCGCCGTCATCCGCATCCGCGAGAATACCGAGCTGCAGCAGGAGGTCGAGAGCCTGCGCGAACAGCTCGCCGGGAAACACAGCTTCGACGGGCTTATCGGCCGGAGCGGAGCCATGCGGGAGGTCTACGGCATGCTGGCCAAGGCGGTAAAGTCCAACATCAACGTCAGCATTACCGGCGAAACGGGCACCGGCAAGGAGGTGATCGCCAAGGCCATCCACTACAACGGCGACCGCAAGCGAGAGCCCTTCGTGGCCGTCAACATGGCCGCTATCCCGGAAAGCCTGCTCGAGAGCGAACTCTTCGGCCACGAGAAGGGGGCCTTCACCGGGGCGGCGGGGCGCAGGATCGGACAGTTCGAGGCGGCGCGGGGGGGCACCCTGTTCCTCGACGAGATCGCGGAAATGGACTTGCTGCTGCAGAGCAAGATCCTGCGGGCCATCCAAGAGCGGGAGTTCACGCGGGTGGGCGGTACCGAGCCGGTGAAATTCGAGGCCCGGCTGCTCACCGCCACCCACCAGAACCTCGAGGAACGGGTGCGGGAGGGGACCTTCCGGGAAGACCTCTTTTACCGCATCATGGGCCTGCCCATTGCCCTGCCGCCGCTGCGGCAGCGGGGGGAGGACGTGATCCTGCTGGCCGAATTCTTCCTGCGCGATTACGCCGAAGCCAACCAGTCCGGCCTACTCAAACTAACGGCACCCGCCAAGGCGAAACTGCTGAAGTACCCCTTCCCCGGCAACGTCCGGGAGCTGAAGGCGGTCGTCGATCTGGCCTGCGTGATGACCGATACCAGGTCCATCGGCCCGGACGACCTGCGCTTCTCCGGCTTGGGCAGCCGCTCGCCGGTCGCCCCGGGGGAAAAGACCCTGCGGGAGTACACCCGCGACATCGTCCAGCACTACCTCGAGAAATACGACCACAACGTGGTCGCGGTCGCCGAAAAACTCGAGATCGGCAAGTCGACCATCTACAATATGCTCAAGAGCGGCGAACTCACCATGCCCTCCACCAACTGAATCCAAGTCCCCGCCATGTACCACCACCTGCTCCACCAACAGATCCAAGCCCACCTGCCGCAGGGCACGGCCGGTAACCCGCAACTGGAGGCCTTCCTGGCCAGCGTGGACGGTGTGTACCACGCCCTGGAGGAGTGTGAGGAGCGCGTGGAGCACATCACCGTAGCAGAACTGAAGCGGAACAACAACCTGTTCCGCACCCTGCTCACCAATATGCACTCGGGCATCGCGATCGAGGACGAAAACCGCAAGGTGATCTTCGTCAACCGCCGCTTCTGCGAAATGATGAGCATGGACGTCACCCCCGAGCAGGCGATCGGGGCCGACGCCTCGGATTACGCCAACCTCAAAAAGAGGATGTTCGCGGACCCCGTGGAGTACATCCGCAAGATGGAGGAGACGCTGTCCCGCCGCCAGCCAGTCAATGAGCAGCAACTCGAGATGGCCGACGGTACCGTCCTCGAATGGAATTACCTACCCATCAATATGGACGGGGCCGACCGGGGCCACCTCTGGGAATTCAAGGACGTGACCTCCCAGGTCCGGGCCCAGGAACGCCTCGAGGAAAGCAACGAGCGCAACCGGATGGTCATGAGCGCCTCCATGGACGCGATCATCGTGGCCGATGATGACCGGGCGATCCGCTACTGGAACCCGCGGGCCGTCGAGCTCTTCGGCTGGCTCCCCGAGGAGGTGATGGGGAAACGCATGGATGAGCTGCTGCATCCGCGGAAGGTGAGCGATGCCATTTCCCACGACCGGATCCAGTATCCCGACCGCGACCTGAGCCCCATCCTGAACCAGGTGCTGGAACTGACCGCGGTGAACAAGTCCGGCGAGGAATTCATGGTCGAGCTGATCGTGGTGCCCTACCAGCAGCGGGGCAAAAACTACTACTGCAAGTTCGTCAAGGACATCAGCCACCGCAAGAAGCAGGAGGAGCTGCTGCGGCAGCAGGAGATGAAGTACCACCGCATCATCGCCAATATCAACCTCGGCATGCTGGAGGTGGGACTGGATGACAAACTGCACTCGCCCAATCAGGCTTTCCTTACCATGTCGGGCTACGACGAGGAAGAGATCGTGGGGCAGACCTTCCACAAACCCATGCCCAGCCAGGAGGAGCTGGCCCGCATCAACGACAAGCTGGACAAGCGCCGCAAGGGGTCCGGAGATACCTACGAAGTGCCCATCCTCCACAAGTCAGGGGAAATGCGCTGGTGGCTGGTTTCCGGGGGGCCGAATATCAATGACAGCAAGGAAATGATCGGTACCATCGCGGTGGTGCTCGACATTACCGACCAGAAGCGGCTGGAAAAAGAATTGGGAATGGCCTCCAAAGCCAAGGAGGCTTTCCTGGCCAATATGAGCCACGAGATCCGCACCCCGCTCAACGCCATCATCGGCATGATCCGCGAACTGGGCCGCGAATCCCTGTCGCCCCAGCAGCAGGGCTACCTCAGCCACACCGACACCGCCGCCCGCCACCTGCTGTCGATCGTCAACAGCATCCTGGACATCTCCAAGATCGAGGCCGGCGAACTGGAACTGGAAAACCACGACTTCAGCCTCGAAGCCCTGGTGGACAATATCGAAAGCATCCTGCACGTGAAGGCGGCCCAGCGGCAGCTGGAATTCCGCTGCGATCTGGACCCCGATCTCTGGCCCGCCTACCGCGG
>JBGTHX010000459.1:0-2397 GCA_041746055.1 Lewinella sp.
GGCCGTGTTCAGGGTGAAGGTGCCGTTGAGGTAGATATCGGCCGTCGCCTGCAGGTTGACGTGCTCGCCCAGTGGGAAGAACCAGCCAATACCCTGGAAGCCGAAGCCCCACTGCTGGCTGTACTGGTAGTCGCTGGGGAACAGCAGGCCGGTACTCCGCCCGCTCTTAAGGGGGAAGAAGCCGAATGGCAGCCAGAACGGCGTCGGCACCCCCATGATCTCCAGGTTGGAGGGACCGATGATCGCCAGTTTGTTGGGGATGACCTTGGCGCGCTGGGTACTTATGCCGAAGTGAGGGTGCGGCAACGAACAGCTCGTGAAAATGGCGCCCTCGGTGTAGATCACGTCCGAGCGGGTGCTGTCATTGGTCTGTACTACCCCGCTGACGAACTTGGATTTGCCGCCGCGGACAAAGACGTCGTCCTGGGTGGTGACCGTCTCCGTCACGATCCCTTTTTTAGTCTTAAAGTTATACCTGATGGTCTTTGCCGTAAACTCCTGACCTCCATCGGTAAACTGTGGGTCACCTACCAACGTTCCGGAACTATCCGGCCAGGGTTCCGCTACGACTACGTTCGTGCCGTAGTCGAGCACGATGTGGTCCGCCTTCAGGCTGATCTCCAGGTAATCGACCTGGGCGTCCCCGTAGAGGTGGATCTGCTGGTTGGCCATATCGACCTCCATACTGTCGCGGCTGCGGTAGTCCACGGCGGCATCGAGGCTATCGGGACTCACGGCGTACTGGGCGGTGGACCCGACAAACCCCGGCTCCGGTGGTATACTGTCCACCTGCGCCCCCGCCCGGAAGCAGCACAGTATTAAGATCAGCAGGGCGGCGGTGCGCAGGTGCAAAGGCTTGGTCGGTCAGGCAGTGAAAGAGTCGTGCTGTGGCAACGATACCCGCGCGGGATTCGCGGTTGGTCATAAGGCCCATTAACGCTTCGTTAAGTCGCGGGCGGGCAAAAGTACGAAGGAAGCCCCGCTCCCCCTCCGGCCCGAAATGGCTATATTTCCGGGAATCTCAATTTTATCACCTACCAGTCAATTATCTATGATATGCCCTCCAATTTTATATTCGAGCTCCTCTGTATTGATCCCGATGACATCAGCGATCAACGCGGTTTTATCCACGCCATCAGCTACAGCAATGAGGTGTGGAACGCACGCTCGCCGATCATCACGAAGGACAAGAACGGCAACGATTTTATCAAGGGCGAAAGCGGCCTCACCGTCAGCGTCATTAATGTCGACACCAGTAAAATTCTTACCGACCTCGTAGACGCCGCCTTCGTACTCCGCGTCGAGAGCCCCATGTTCGAGCCGCTCGAGCCCTTCCGGCAGCGGCTGCTGCGGCACCTGAGCGAGAAGCTCCGCTTCGCCCACCTGCGCGTGCTGCAGGACGACATCAGCAGCGAGATCGCCAACCAACTATACCCCAAGATCAATGCCGTGGAGAACCTCCTGCGGCGCTACCTCATCAAGTTCTTCTTTCAGCGCGTGGGCATGTCATGGTGGGACGTCACCGCTACCCCCAAAATGATCGAAAAGGTCAAGGCCCGGCAGCGCAACCGCTCCAACCAGTTCAGCTACTTCATCAACAGCGACATCGAGTTCGCTGACTTTGACGACCTGGGGCTGCTCATCTACAAGCAATCCACCGGCTTCAACGAGCCCGAAAAGGTGCTCGAGAAGCTCACCAGCATCGAGACGATAGAGGAACTCCGGGAGCTGAAGGGCAACCTGGAGGGTAACTATACCAAGTACTTCAAGACCTTCTTCCGCGATAAAAATTTCGAGCGGCTCTGGAAAGAGATGTCTAAGATCCGCAACAAGGTCGCCCACCAGGCCACCTTCTTCCACAGCGAACTGCGCAAGGGTATCGAGCTCTCCGCGGAGCTTACCTCCATCATCAAGGAAGCCGAGAACCACATCGACGAGATCGTCCTGAGCCTGAAGGAAAAGCAGGCCATCCACCAGGCCGCCGCCGAGGTGGTGCGGGAAGAGCAGGTGGAAGCCCAGGCCGCCGTCCAGCAGGCCCAGGAAATCACCACCAACCGCAACGTCGGCATGTCCGGCCAGGAAGAGCCCTCCCCCGCCACCGCCGGCGTTTCCGGCAACGGAGAGCACACGTCCGACCGCGGCGACCACCGCGTGAAACTTACCGGGCCCAAGATCATCGGCAAGATCAAGCTGGAGCACAAGACCAACAGCTACCGCGACACCGCCCCCCCGGGCTACCGCGTCATCACCGCCGAGGAGATCCTGGAAGAACTGCACGAGGCCCTCCACCTCAACTTCACCACCTACGTGGGCCTGAAGTGGTTCGTCACCCAGTATCTGGCCAACAAGGGCTACGCTATCGGCACCACCTACAGCCTCGTGAATATCCTCATCGAG
>JBGTHX010000460.1:0-5010 GCA_041746055.1 Lewinella sp.
GAGGGTACCCACCCGGTGCTGACGGATATCCTGGCCGACGACTACGATACCTTCATCCGCCGCGAGGCCCACAACCGTAAGACACACCGCTTCCCGCCCTACGGCCGGATGATCCGCCTGCAGCTGCGCCACCCCCGCCGCGCGACGGCGGAGGAAGCCGCCAAACTGGTGGGGAAGTGGCTGGGGCAGGCGCTGGGCGACCGGCTGGAGGGGCCCTTCGAACCTTCCGTGGCGCGGTTGCGCACCTACTATCTGCAGGATATGGTGATCCGGCTGGGGCATAGTCCGGCCGAAGCGCGGAAGGCAAAGGCGGTGATCCGCCGGGCCACCGAAAAGCTATCGACCACGAAGGGCCTGTCCGGCGTCCGCGTGGTCGTAGACGTTGACCCCTACTAGTTGCGGCGGCGAACGCTGCCGCTGCTGCTGGTATCGCTGTTGACGTCATTGGGGTTGCCGTAGTACGTCACGCTGCCGCTGCTGCTGGCCTTGGCGCGGAGGGATTCCGACAGGTTCAGTGTCACATCGGCGCTGCTGCTCACGGCGGCGCGGCCGTCCCGTGATTCCATTTTTCCGGCGTCGATGGTGCTGGAGCTGGACGCCTCGGCCTCGATGCGGTCGGCGCGACCGGACAGGTGAAGGGTGGCGGAACTGCTGGCGTCGGTGGTGACCTCCTTACCGATGAAGGTGAGCTCGGCCCAGGCGGAGCTGCTGACTTCCACCTCCAGGTCTTCGCCGTGGAAATCGGAGGTGCCCTGCACCGTAGAACTACTGGAGGCCTTCAGGTAGTCCAGTTCGGGTAGCGTCACGAAAACGCGGATCGGCTCGGTGGACTTAAAGTTGGCCTTGTCGGTATAGCCGATCTCCAGGCGGCGGCCGCTGACCTCGGTCTTCACGAATTCCTGCAGGTTGCTTTCAGCCTCGACGCGCACGGAGAAGGGCCCTTCGGCCAGCTCCACCTTCATGGAGCAACAGGCCTGGACGCCGGTGAAGCCCTCCATATCTCGATCGCGGGTGACCACGTCTCCGTTGCCGCGGACGCGGTCGCCGGAACCGAACCAGCCGCCGTTACTGACTTCGACCTGGGCGATCAGTGAAAAGGTAAAGAGTAGGAGAAGGCTGGTGCAGATAATTTTCATGGTCCGGAGAGGATTGTTTTGACAAAGGACGACGCTGGAAAGTTAGGGTTGCAGCGGGCAAACATCTTTTTGCACGGGGGGGCGTTAAGGCTGCCATGTCCCGACTGTTTATCCTGCTCAGCATCATGTTGTTCCTCGACGTGTACGCCTTTCTGGCGGTGCGTTCGTGGCTCGCCAAGTACCCGCCCCGTACCCAGCGGGCCGGGTCCATAGTGTACTGGGTACTGTCCGGGGTCGCCTACCTTTTTTTGCTGTTGAATGTCCTCGAGTTCAACGAAGGCTGGCCGCCGGGGCTGGTGACCTACGGTCGGGCGCTGGTCTTCGTGCTGTATCTCAGCAAACTGCCGGTAGTGGTATTCCTGCTGATCGATGAGATCCGGCGGGCCGGCAACTGGATCCTGAATCGCATGAGCCCGGTGACGGAGCGGGATACGAGCCGCTCCCGCTTCCTGAGTAAAGCCGCGCTGGTAGCCGGCGGGGTACCGCTGGTGACCCTGACCTATGGCATGGTGCGCAACGCGTATCGCTACCGCCGCTTCGCCGTGGACGTGCCCGTAGCCGATCTGCCCGCCGGACTGGAGGGCGTCAAGATCGTGCAGATCAGCGATATCCACTCCGGTAGCTGGACGCGCACCGCCCCACTTTATGACGCGGTAGACATGGTGAACCGCGAGGAGGCCGACGTGGTGGTCTTCACCGGCGACCTGGTCAACAACCGCTCGGAGGAGATGCTGCCCTACATCGACATCTTCAAGCAATTGCGCGGTCGCCACGGCGTATACAGCACTCTTGGTAATCACGACTACGGGGATTACGTGCAGTGGAGCAGCGACGCCGCCAGGCAGGCGAATATGGAGCAGCTCTACACCATCCACGCCCAACTGGGCTGGGACCTACTCCGCGACGAGCACCGCGTACTGGACATCAACGGGCACCGGCTGGCGCTCATCGGGATCGAGAACTGGTCGGCCGTGATGCGCTTCCCCAAATACGGGAACCTGTCTAAGGCGGTGGCGGGACTGCCCGAGGCGGACTGTCGCGTGCTGCTCAGCCACGATCCCACCAGCTGGGACGCCCTGGTGCGTCCGGAGTATCCGGATATCGACCTGACCCTGAGCGGTCACACCCACGGTTTTCAGTTCGGGATCGAGATTCCCGGCTTCAAGTGGTCTCCCTCGCAGTACGTGTACGACCAGTGGGCCGGACTGTACCGGAACGGAAAGCAAAACCTGTACGTAAACCGCGGGCTGGGCTTCCTGGGCTATCCCGGGCGGGTAGGCATCCTGCCGGAAGTGACCGTGCTGACGCTGCGCAATGCCGCGGGCCTGCTGGGCTAGGCGACCTGGTGGCCGCGACCGGCCTCCAGGATCTCGAACCACTCCTGCCGTTCCAGATCGATATCCAGGGCCTTGAGTGAGCGGGTAATGCGGTCCTTCCGGGTGGTCCCGATGACGGGGATCGGCCGGGTCGGGTGCTTGCGGCACCAGGCCAGCAGGATCACGTCCTCTTCCACGCCGTACTTCTTACCGATCTCCTGCACCTTGTCGCGGAGCCGCAGCACCTTGGTGCCTTCGCCCTTGAAGTAGTCGGCCCCACCCAGCGGGCTCCAGACCATGGGACGGGTGCTGTTCAGCTGGCACTGGTCGTAGGTACCGTCGAAGAGCGGATCGGGGTGCAGGGGATGGCATTCCACCTGGTTGGTGACGAGGTCGGCCCGCGAGCTCAGGAGGTCGAACTGGCTCGGGGTAAAGTTGCTGACGCCGATGTGCAGCACCTTGCCGGACGACGTAAGTACCTCGAAGGCCTCGTGCATCTGGTCGGGATCCATAAGGGGGTCGGGTCGGTGGACCAGGAGGAGATCGAGGTAGTCGGTCTGTAGTTTCTTCAGGCTCCGCTCGGCGGAAAAGATGATGTGCTCGCGGGTGCTGTTGTAGTGGGCCACGCGATTAGCAGGTCGGTTACCGGTGAGGAGCTGGATACCGCACTTGGTCACCAGCTGGATCTGGCTGCGCACACTGCTGCTGTGCTGCCTCAGGGCTTTGCCAAAGGCTTCCTCCGTGGTGTAGCTGCCGTAGATGTCGGCGTGGTCGAAGGTGGTGATACCCAAATCGAGGCAGTGGCCGATGAGGTCGGCGATGGTTACGGTGTCGTAATCCGCACCCCATTCGCCCCACGTCATCGTGCCGGCGACAATTTCGGATAGTTGGGGTCCGTCAGGACTTAATTTACGTTGGGCTGCGTTCATGGTGTAATTTTACGTTAACGTCGCGATATGAGATACCTGCACTTCATAGTTGCCCTCCTATTCATTTTGTTCGCCTACTGGCAACTCAATGATCCGGACTGGCCGATCTGGGTGCTGATGTACGGCTCGGTTTCCGCCATCGCCGTTTGGTGGGCCGTGAGCAGGCCACCGCGGTGGTTCATCTACCTCGCGCTCACAGCATCCGTACTCTGGATGGGCAGTCTATTGCCCGACCTGATCACCTGGATCAATGAGGGCATGCCCACCATCACCGGGCAGATGAAGGCGGAATCACCCCACATCGAGCTGACCCGCGAATTTTTCGGTCTGATGATCTGCAGCCTCACGCTGGCGGGTTACGCCTTCTCCATCAACCGCGCACCCGCTCAAATGGCCCTGTAGTAGGGAGGAGTCACCGGGATCGCCTGCGGTGCTCCGGGTACCCGGACGCGCAATCCCTGGGCGTCGGCCGAAACGCTGCTGATGAACTCCGGATTGACCAGGAATTCCGGGTGGCACCGCACCAGTCCGGAAACATCTTCCTCTTCCATCGATTTCTTCCTGCCGTCGCGATAGTGAACCTCCACGAGCGTGTGGTCCAGCTGCCGGGCGTAGATCGCTTCGCCGGCGCCCGGCGTGGCCGGGGATGACAGACTGGCCAACTGCATTTGTCCGGCCACCCGCTGGTTTTCACCCTCCGCGCGCAGTTGCAGCGCTATGCCGCTGACCACGATGGGTAGCAGGCCCACCAACACCGTGGGCACCGTAATGTATAGCAGCACCTGCAGGTTCATGACCGCCCAGTCCCGGGTAGCATTGTAGAGCAGAAAACACGACAGCGAGACCAGCAACAGCAGAACCGCCTGATCGAGGGTCCAGCGGAAGAGCGTCCAGTTCCGGCCGGTGCGGTGTACGCCCAGTCGCTCGGTGATAAAGTGGTAGCCTACCGCGACCAGAAAGGTGAGCAGACCGTAGGCCAGGGCGAGTCCGACGGGAAACAGAAAGAGTAGCGCGATGAAAACGAACAGTCCGGTCCTGCCGTGTCCGATGAGTACGCTACGCCCGAACGGCCGCTCGGGGAAGGGGCGGGCGAAGGGGTTGCGGCTCAGCATGGGGCGGCGCTGAAGAGCCGGAACACCTCCATGCCACGCTTGTATAGACTCTCGACCGCCTCCGGGGGCAGGAGAAAGCCGTGCTTATAGAGGAGCAGGTAGTACCCCACCCCTTCGACGGACCACCCCTTGTGCAGGGTAAAGTAATTGAGCACGTCCTCGGAAAAGTGGTGGCGGATATAGTCCTCGTCGCCACCGGTGAGGCGGTACTGCTTGCTGAAGCGGGGGAAGCGGACAAAATCGATATCGTCGCGGCCGAAGAGCTCGCCCAGCTTGTGCAGCAGGGTCTCGGGCTGCAGACAGAGCTCGGGGAGCACCAGCCGCTGGCTCTGCAGAAAAAAAACACTCTGGTGAACGGTTTGCTTCCGCCCGAAGTCGTGGTAGCTGTAATCGAAGAGGTAGGCATCATGATCCGCCACCCCCTGCTGCTGCCGCAGCACGTTCTCGATCGTGGGTCGTGAGCCGCGGCTGGCGAGCCGGAAATCACCCAGCAAGCGGAGCAGTCCGTAGTCGTCGG
>JBGTHX010000461.1:0-7611 GCA_041746055.1 Lewinella sp.
CAGGAGCGCGAACGGGCACTCAGCGAACTGGCTTTCCTGTGGGTCCACGAGATCAGTCACCGACTACGACAGCATGGCGAACGGGCCCCGGCAGCCGGGGTGAGCGGAGAACCCGCATCCCGCCGGTGGAACGTAGCCTGCGATCTCGAGATCAACGACGGCCGCTGGCGCGGCCTGCGGATGCCCGCCGCTTACCCCGGACAGCGGGCCGCGGCCTATGGATTAGAGGAGGGACAGTTGGCCGAAACCTATTACCGACTGCTCCCGGGCGGGGAGGACGCCGGCGGTTGCACGCCGGACGAGGGCAGCGGAGTCCACGGACAAGCCCGCCACTGGGAGCGCGGCGACCGGCAGCAGATGACCCCCCTGGAGGAGGAACTCATGCGACGCGAAGTGGCCCGCCTGACCCGCGAGGCGGCCGACAGTGAGATTCCCGGCAACTGGAAGGAGTGGGCGGCCGACGTACTGGGCAGCAGGGTGAACTGGCGACAGCGGCTCTCCCACCGCCTCAGTATCGCCCTGCAGCGGGGCCGGGGGCTGCGGACGGATTACCAGTTCGGCCGCCCCAACCGGCGGCAGTCGGTCTACCACCCCGTGCTCCCCCCCACCCTGGCGGGCGATCGTACGGCCAACGTAGCCATCGTAATCGACACTTCGGCTTCGATGCAGGCGGCGGACCTGCAGCGCGCCCTGGCCGAAGTGGCGGGCGTAGTCCGGCAGCTCGACGCGCCGGTGACCCTGATCCCCTGTGACCTGCGGGCCTATGAGCCGGTGCGGGTAGTAGCCGATCGGGAAGCCTTCCGCCTCACCCGGCTGCCCGGCGGCAGCGGTACGGACATGCGGGCCGGACTCGAAGCCGCGCTGGCTCTCAAACCCCGACCTGACGCGGTACTGGTATTGACGGATGGCATGACCGACTACCCCGACCGGCCCTACGCCCTTCCGCTGCTCTTCGGCCTGATCGGGGGGAAGCCGGAGCTGTGCGCCCGCCCGTCCCCCCCTTCCGTCCCGACCAGATCCTCGACATCCGTTAGGCCGCTCAAGCGTTTACCCTGGCGTATGGAAGCATCGGAACAGCGACTCACCCTCACCACCCGCTACGGACCGGCCACCTTCGGGATCGCCATGGCCCGCGATGGCTCCGTGACCATCACCGCCCTTCCCTACACGGGTTTGCCCGATAGTGTCTGGAAGCTCACCTACGGAAATGCCTGGGAAAGCGTGGAACGTCACTTTTCCGGGCTCGCGGCCACCTTACCCTACCGCGTAGCGGCCTACCCTGAGGTTGCGGCTCCGGGCCTGGCGCTACAGCCGGTTAAACGGCCCAACGACTTCGTGTCCTTCTGGCGCAGTAATCCCGAATGGCTGCCCGTCTTTTCCTACGATGAGGCCACCCTGAATGGCGTTCTCCACACCCTGGGCCAGCCGCGGGTACACGCCCAGGAACCCGCGCTGGCCGCCCACCTTCCCGCCTACCTGCGCAGCCTGCTCGACATCGCCTCCCCCACCACTACCCGACTCGTGTACGGCGTATTCGGCGCGATGCACGTGGACCCGGCGCGCGACTTCCTGCTACAGTCCCTGGAGTCCGAAGGCCGTCACGTGTACACCACCGAGATTTTACGCAACCTCATGGATTACCACGACCCGGAAACACTCGCCCGGCTAGCGGCCGTGTACCAGGCTGGTAAATTCGGTGAGGACGACCTGCCGGCCTACCTGCACCTGCTCTCCCACTACCGCGACCCGGCCCTGGTCCCCCACCTCGAAGAGATGCTGGAAGATCATCCCTACGAGGTAGCCGGACTGGTCCATGCTTTCGGCGCCAGCGGGCTTACGCGGGATGCCGTGGCCCGGCGCCTGCGGGCACGTTTTGACCGCGAGGAGGAAGATTACTATATCCTAGACCGCCTGCTACGGGCCGTGAACAAGTCAGGCGTACCGGAAGCCAGCATCACCCTCGAGGATATGAACCGGAAAGCCGCCCTACCCGCCTTCGTTGACGTGCCGCCCGTCAACTGGCCCCAGCAACTAGAGAGTGGCTGGGCAGACCTGGTGCGGGAGACACCCCCGCCGGAAGCGCTGGACATCCTGGGCAACTACCTCGCGCGCCCCGAGCCGCGGCTACAGCGTAATGCACTCCTGCAACTCAAGATCCTGCTCGCCGAGCATCCACCCGCTGAACCGCTACCGCCCCCCATGGAAGACCGCCTGGCGCAGTTGGTCGGCTCCCGCTACGATAAGGTTTTCGTGGAAGTGCTCAATGTGCTGGGCCGCCGGGCCTTCCCGCTCCGGGACCGCCCTGCCATGTTGGCTGCCGTCCTTGGGGTGAGCATCGGCTCCCGGTACCGTTTCGTGGTCCTCACCGCCCTGCGGCGCATCGGCACCGCCCCCGCGCTGCGGCAACAGACCCGGACGTTCCTGGAGGATGAGATCCGGGCGGCGGATACCCCCGCACGGCTCGAACAGATCGGGGCCCTGCTGCCCTTCGTGGAGAAGTACCTGGGTGACGTGGAAGACCTTCGCCACCGGCTTACGGCCCGGAGCCTGGCAAATAACTAGCTGCGCTACCGGGCCGAGAAAGTGGTGCTCCCCTCCAAGTCCGTGAACTGCACCGGTACCACGCCGGAGCCTCCCTGCTCCGTGGTGTAGACCCCGTAGATGGAGTCGACCGCCTCCATGGTCAGCTTATTGTGGGTGACAATGATGAACTGGCTGTCCTTGCTGAACTTCTTGATAATGCGGTTAAATTTGGAAATATTGGCATCGTCTAGGGGGGCGTCCACCTCGTCGAAGATGCAGAAGGGGGCCGGCTTGAGCAGGTACAGGGCGAAGAGCAGCGCGGTGGCCGTGAGTGTTTTTTCTCCGCCCGAGAGCTGACTGATCGTTTGCGGGCGCTTCCCCTTGGGCTTCGCCACGATCTCGATGCCGGATTCCAGCGGATTCTCCGGTTCCAGGAGGATGAGGTCGCAGTTGTCGTCTTCGGTAAACAAGCTCCGGAAGACATCGATGAAGTAGATCCTTACCCGCTCGAACGCGTCGAGAAACTGGACCGTGGCCGTATCCTCGATCTCTTTAATGGTCTTCAGCAGCGTGGACTTTGCGGCAACTATGTCGTCGCGCTGGGTGGTGATAATCTCGTGGCGCTCCTTCATCTCGTCGAAGGCCTCTACGGCCATCGGATTGATGTCGCCGTAGTTACCGATACGGCCACGGAGGCGGTCCACCTTTAATTCCAGTTCACCGACGGTTCCGGTCCACTCCTCGATCTCGATCCCGGCCAGCTGCTCCAGGTTGAGGTCGAATTCGATCCGCAGGCGTTCTTCTACCCCGTTCAGCTTAAAACGGACGTCGGTGAATTTCTCCCGCAGCTGGTTCACGCGGATCTGGGCATCCTGCCGCTGCCGGTTCTCCCGCCGCAGCTCATCCTCCCGGGCGCTGATCTGGGAGCGCGCTTCGTAGTAGGCCTTTTCGGCGGAGCCCAGCGTCGCCTGGTATTCCTCCTTTTCCTGCCGCATGCCGCCGATGTTACGGTCGAGGGTAGCCTCCTGCTCCACGAGTTGCCGGCCCTCCGTGTCGAGTGCCTTGAGCTGCTCGCGATTGGCGGCCTCCTGGCGGATGAGTTCCTCGCGCCGCTTCTCCCGGAAGTTCATCTCCCGCTCCAGCCCTTCCACGCGGTTTTGCTGCTGGATGTACACGATATTATCCTGGTTGAAGCGGGCACTGGCGGCCGAAAGCTCCTCGCTCAGCCGGCGGTAGTCCTCGTCTGCGCCCACCACCCGCTCGCGCAGCTTGGTGATGTGCCCCCGCAGCTGCACGAGCTCCCGGTCGATCTCCCCGTTCGTAACGACCAACCGGGCCACCTCTTCTTCCAGGCGGTGGTTGCGGCCCTCCGTGTCGACGAAGAAGGTCTTGAACCCTTCCACCCGCGCCTGCAGCCCCGCCGCTTTTTGCTGGATGCGATTCAGTTCGCGCTGCTGCTCCGGGATCTGCCGGTCGATGCGGTCGGCCCGCAGGGCGGTCAGGGCACCGCGGCGCGCCTCCAGGTCACGCGCCAGGCCACCGGCCTCCTTTTCCGCTTCCCGGATCGCGGCTTCCAGCAATTGCATATTCTTCTTACGGCCGATCTTCTTGCCCTCGAAGAGGCCCACGGACCCCCCGGATACGGAGTAGGCGCGGCGGATGTAGCGTCCCTCCCGCGACAGCACCGTCACCCCCTCCTCGGGCTGCTCGGGCAGCGCGTCATCTTCGGTCACGAAGACGCCGGCGAGCAACCGGTCGGTCAGCGTGCGGTAGGGCGCGTCTACGGTGACTACCTCCGTAGCCGGCCGGGTTCCCGCCGGACCGGACTGCCCGCCGACCTCCGGATCGGGGATGGCCTCCATCACGAAGAAATTAGCCTTCCCCTTTTGTTTCTCGGCCAACAGCTGGATCGCCCGGCGGGCTTCCTCGGCGGATTGTACCACGTAATAATTCAGGTAAGGATCGAGGAAGTTTTCGATGGCCGCCCGGTATGCCGCGTCGACTAGTAGCAGGTCCGACAGCAGTTGGGGATCATCGGTCCACTCCCGGTGCTTGCTGAGGTAGCGGATCGATTCCGGGAAGCCCTCCAGGCTGTCGATCATGCTTTTGGTGAGCTTGAACTCGTTTCGGCGGGCATCCAGACCGCGGTTGATGCGGCCCAGCTCTCCCTGCAGCCGCTCCGTATCGGTCACGGCCGCCTCGATGGCGCCCTGCCGCTCGGCCTCCCGCCGCTCCAGGTCTTCGACGGTAGTGGTACGCTCGGCCTCCTGCTCCCGCAGGCGGGTCAGCTCACCTTCCAGACGCTCCTTCTCCCCACTGCGGTCTTCCATCTCACCGAGGTTGCGCTCGATCTGGTAGCGGAAGTTGTCCACCTGGTTGCCGTTGATGGCCCGCCGCTTCTCCAGTTCGAAGATTTTGCGCTCCTCGTCCTGCTGTTCGCGCAGTCCGCTATCCAGCCGGGATTTAAGTCCCGCATGCCCCTCCCGCACCTGCTTTAGCGCGTACTCGGACTCGGTGCGCTGGCCCAGGCGGTCTTCCAGCACGGTGCGCTCGGCGACCAGTTTCTCACGCATATCCTCCAACTCCGTCGCGAAGCCTTCGAGTTGGCTGGCCGCCCCGGCAATATCCTGCCCGAGCTTGGCGGTTTGCTGCTCGATGAACGACTTGCGCTGCTGGAGCAAGCGGCGGTCGTTCTCCAGTCCGCGCAGTTCCCCCACCAACTCATTCAGTTTGCGCTGCCGCTCGCCCACCAGCTTTTCCTTGTCGAGGTGGCGGTGCTTCTCCTCGTCCAGTTGCTTTTCCAGCTGGTTGATCCGCTCGTCGGTTTGCCGGTAGCTCGCCTCGGCGGCTTCGGTTTCCTCCTTCACCTTGGAAAAGTCCAGCCGCAGCTTTTCGACCCGGATGCCGGTGAGCAGGAGGCTCAGGTCCCGGTATTGCTGCTTCAGGTCGCGGTATTTGCGGGCGCGCTTCGCCTGTTTCTCCAGGCTGCTGAGGTTGCTGTTGATCTCGTGGAGGACGTCCTCGATACGGTCCAGATCCTCCTCGGTGTGCTTAAGCTTGCGGAGGGATTCCTTCTTGCGGTTCTTGTACTTGCTGATGCCCGCGGCCTGCTCGAACATGCGGCGGCGGCTGTCGTCCTTGTCGGCCAGGATATCATCGACCATGCCCAGCGCGATGATCGCGTAGGAGTTGGAGCCGATACCCGTGTCCAGGAACAGGTCCCGAATGTCCTTCAGTCGGCACTGCACCCCGTTGAGCCGGTACTCGGAGTCGCCGCTGCGGTACAGCATCCGGGTGACGGTGACCGTATTGTAGTCGGTGGGGAGAAGCGCCTTATCGTTCTCGAAGGTGAGGCTTACCGAAGCCAGGTTACCGGCTTTCTTTTTGCGCGTGCCATTGAAAATAACGGAGGCCATCTTGTCCAGCCGCAGTTCCGACCCTTTCTGCTCGCCCAGCACCCAGCGGATAGCATCGACGATATTGCTCTTGCCCGAGCCGTTGGGGCCCACGATCCCGATCACGTCGGCATCGAAGTTCACGACCGTCTGGCTGGCGAAACTCTTGAATCCCTTTATGTCCAGTTGCTTAAGGCGCATCGGCCGGCGAAGGTAAGAAAGTACCAAGTCAGCACTACGCTGTACGAATGGCAAGTTGCGGCGGGGGCGCGGGTGCGGGGGTTTTCTCGGGCGGAGTGTCGGGTGGACAGGCTTGTAGCCTGGCCTAAAGTCTTCCGCGCTCCTCAGCAGAGCCAGGCCACAGGCCTGGCTACCCGGCTACCCCCTACAGGTGCCGGGTCCGCACATAAAACTCTTTATCGCGGACACCGAAGGCTTTGACCAGTAAGGGGCCGACAACCAACACCACACGGCTGTCGTAGACCTGCTCGGGAATACGGCCCACTACGCGGGCGTATAGCGTTTTCCGGCTCCGGGGGTCCTCGATCTCGACGAGGCTGCCGATGGGAGCGGTACGGTGCAGCACCATATACTTCGATTGATCACCGTGGGTGTTCCAGGCGGCCTTGCCGTTCGTGGTGCGGAGATTCTTACTGGCGGTAGTGGTCTCCCACTGCTGCCGCAGTACAGTGTTGCGGAGGACATAGGGATCCGCCACTTCGACCTGGGCGTCGGGCTGAATGCCATCGATGCGGAGGTAGCCGATCTTGACTACCTGACCGGGGGCGAGCTGATCGGCAGCCAAACCGGGATTCAGGGCACGAATCAGGCTGTCGCCGAGCAGCCCCAGGGTACGCCGGGTGAGGCCGAACAGCGTTTCTCCCGGGCTCATCCGGTAACGGACGGGTACGAACCAGGCGAGGCTGTCCGCCGAAAAGGTAGGTCGCAGGGCGGTCCGCGGAATAGCCACGGTGACGCGGGATCCGGGCGTGTAGCCCCGCCGCAGTTCGGGATTGAGCCGGTAGATATCTTCCAGACTAAGCCCGTAAAAGCGGGCCGCTCCGTAGAGTGTCTGCCGGGGCGCGAGGTAGTGATCGAAGAGGAGGTGACCCGATAGATTATCCGAGCGAAGAACCACCGTATCCGACGGCAACAAAAAATACAGACTGTCACCGGTAGCGCCGATGGCGGAGGGCAGGAGCGACAGGAACGTCCAGATGAGCAGCGATAGAAGAAGACGGGGAGAAAACATGTACGGTAGCAGTAATACAGAATGACCGCAGCCAGTGGCCCACGGTAATACCGTAAAGGTAAGCAGCAGTCCCCGGCGAGCGATGCCCTTACCCCACCATTAGATTTTCCTTAATTGGCTTTGGTTACTCCCGGTTGTCATTCCCAGGCATGACAAGCGCGCTGTCCCGATGCGCAGGACAACGCGCTTAATGCCACACATTTCCACGTTCAGCCTAGCGGACCTTTACCTGGCCTTTCCTGACTTCGAGTAACGGGAATTGCTCGAAAGCGAAGTCACTACAGGAGGCGGTACCCACCGAATAACTAAAGCTAATCTGATCCGCGGGATCATTGGCCGAGGTCCCATTGTCCACTACGGTTGTCACCACGCGGCTACCCACCGAATAGGCGCCCGAATCCGCTCCCTTAGTTATTACCCCACCGATGATCGCCCGGTTGC
>JBGTHX010000462.1:0-5179 GCA_041746055.1 Lewinella sp.
TCGACCTTACCGAACAGATTATCCAGGACGTAGCGCCAGTGACAGAGCATGTCGACCATGATGCCCCCGTCATCTTCCTTGCGGTAGTTCCAGCTGGGCCGCTGGGCGGGTATAGAGGTGCCTTCGAAGACCCAGTAGCCGAAGTCGCCCTTCACGCTGAGGATATCGCCGAAGAAGTCCGCCTCCATCAGCCGGCTGAGCTTGCGTAGCCCGGGCAGCCAGAGTTTATCCTGTACTACCCCGTGCTTGATCCCGGCGGCCTTCGCCAACCGGTACAGATCGAGGGCTTCCTCCAGGCTGGTACCCGTGGGCTTTTCGCAGTAGACGTGCTTGCCCGCTTCGATGGCCCGCTTCACCGCCGCGTGGCGGCGGCCGGTGATCTGGGCGTCGAAGTAGACCTCGTAGAAATCATCGTCCAGCACCTCCTGCAGATCGGTGGCCATGCGGGTGATGCCGGTACGGTCACACAGCGACTGCAGCTTGGCGGCATTGCGGCCGACCAGCACGGGCTCGGGGTAGATGCTTCCGCCACCGGGTAGCGGCACCCCACCCTGCTCCCGGATGGCGACGATGGAACGCAACAGGTGCTGGTTGGTGCCCATGCGGCCCGTGACGCCGTTCATGATGATGCCCACCGTGCGGCGGCCGGGGGAGGCACCGGTGGAGGGTTGCGGGGAAGCGGTTGGGGTAGGCATACGGGGATAGTCTTGCAGGGGTTTGAAGGATCAGGTGTGGTCTTGGTAGGCGGTGAGGATGCGCTGCAGGAATTTATCCTGGTCCATCGACCAGAAGCGGTCGGAGAAGATCTCCACTTCGTGGTATCCGGCGAAGCCGGCCCGTTCCACCCACGAGCGGATCAGGGGGACGTCGATGCAGCCCTCGCCCATCAGACCACGGTCGTTGAGCATATCGGTGGTGGGCACGTTCCAGTCGCAGACGTGGAAGGCGTACAGTTTGTCGTGCCTCCCGCAGCGCGCAATCTCCGCCTCCAGGCGGTCGTCCCACCAGAGGTGGTAGACGTCTACGGCGATCCCCACGCTGTCGTGGCCGATGGCCTCCGCCAAATCGTTGGCCTGCCCGAGGGTGCTGATGGCGGAGCGGGTATCGGCGTACATGGGGTGCAGCGGCTCCACGGCGAGCTTCACGCCGCAGGCCGCGGCGTGGGGAATGAGGCTCTCGATGCCCGCCCGGATCTGCAGCCGGCTTTCGGACAGCGGCTGTCCGGGTTCGGCCCCGCACACCAGCACGAGGAGCGGAGCCCCGAGTTCGGCGGCTTCGTCGAGCATCCGGCGGTTATCGTCCAGGGCCTGCTGCCGGGCCGCGGCACTCAGGTGGGGGAAGAAGCCGCCGCGCACGTAGCTGACCACGTCCAGGGGCGAGGCATCGAGGAGGCTTCGGGCGCGGGACAGCCCCACGGAACGGGCGGCGTCCTGCCACAGGCTAATCCCCGCCACTCCTGCGGCGGCGAATTTGTCGAGGGCGAGGTCGAGCGGCCAGGGCTTGGTGGTGATGCTGTGGACGCAGAGTCGGGATAGCTCGGGCGCTTGCATCAGCGGGCGCAATCGTAGAAGTGGTAATCTGTTCCGTCCAGCAGTTTTCCGGCGTAGAGCACGGCCTCGCGCGCGTGGTAGTCGCCCCACATACTGGATTCTCCGCAGGGGTTTTTCGACCCTTCCGGCACGTAGTCCCAGCCGTTGGGCCGGTGGTAGATCGAGTGGAGGATCAGTCCCTGGTGTTCGGGATCGGTACTTAAGTAGGGTTCTTCCAGCAGCGTAGACAGGGAGGTGAGGCCCGCCTGAAAGTAGCGCGCCGCGGCGGCCGGGTCTCGGTCGCGGAGATAGCGCCCCAGGCGGAGGAGTCCCTGGCAGCCGATGGCGGCGGCCGAACTGTCGACCGGCTCGTGGGCGTTATAGGGATCGGCCGGCTGACGGGTATAATCCCCCAGGCGGTGCAGCTGGGGAGCGCCCGTGTCCCAGTACGGGATCCCATCCAAGGCCGTGTTGGCAATGAAAAAGTCGCAGGTCGCGCAGGCAGCCCTGAGGTAGATCTTCTCGATTTCCGCAAATCCTCCGAAGGGCTCCAGCTCGGAGGCCTCGACGGTGGCGAGGTACTCCAGTTGTTCCGGGAAGCCCAGCATGGCCCACGCCAGTCCGCGCGTCCAGGTGGTGAATCCCGAGAACCCCTGCTGGGCGTTGGGGCAGCGGTAATTGCCGTCGTTGACGTTGAAGATGCTCTCGTGGGCCGTCCTCCCCCACTCATCGTAGCTGTCGCGGTCCTCGCCGTAGTAAATAGCGTACTCGGCGGTGGCTTTACCGTGGTCGATGGCCCGACCCAGCAAGCTGGTCTTCACGTCATTGTCTCCCAGCAGGGCGTGCCCGAGTTCGTGGCTGATCACCAGCGCCCGTACCGTGCGGATCGTATCCACGAACAGGGAGTGTGGGCCGTTAAAGGAGTACAGGAAACCACCCCCTTTTCCTATCCGCGTCCACCGCCGGGCCTGGACCGCTCCGCTCAGCTTCAGGGCGAGTTCATAAAAATCCGTTTCCCAATCTCCGGCGGGGATGCGCTGCTTCCGAATCAGGCGGAGCAAATTACCGTAGGTGCTGACGTTGTTGAAGCCGTGATCGTGCACGCCGAAGTGGCTGACGTGCCCGGCCATCCGTTCTACCGTACCCCGGCGCCCGTACTCCAGAAATTCTTCGTCACCCGTCGCCTCGAACTGCAGCAGGGACGAACCGTATTCGAACCCCTGCGTCCACTCCGTCCAGCCGCGGGTGGTGTAGCGGCCGGCTGCCGTATACACCGGCGTGCCCTGGCGGTGATCGTAGTGATTGCGGATGGAATCTATTTTCTGCCCCGAAAGCCGCCAGAACCGTTGCATTTTGTCGTTCAGGTCCGTCAGCGTAAGGGCGTCGTCAATGTGCATGTTCTCGATTCAGTGTCGGCTAAAATAGGCGCTGGGGCGGGATTGCCAAATGGGGCCGGCCGGCGGCGCGCTTACGTCGCCGAAATTCGGAGAACTGACGTGGTGGATCGACCGGGACCGCGATACCGGACCGGGCACGCTGCCGCTTATCCGAAAAGTATGGTTGCGCGACTGCAAGGTTAAACACGCCAACAATTCAATTCGTAGGGGAAGAATGGGTTCATCCCCCAAATCTGCCTACCTGTAACTTACCACTTGCCCTTCCAGAACATTTTTCTACTATTTCAGTTAAAATCCACGAGAGGCCTCTGTAGTTTATTGGGCTTCTCCCCCCACGGTCACGTAGATCGGGAAGGGGGCATTCCACTTAAATTTCCACAACCACTGTTTAATGACACAAGCTACCACCCCCACGGGTGGCGGGCACCCCGATCAGATTGCCCAGCAATCGTATGATCTCATCGTGTTCTGCCATCTCCGCTGGGAATTTGTCTACCAACGCCCCCAACACGTTATCAGCCGCCTGGCCCGCGACCGGCGCATACTGGTGGTGGAGGAGCCCTGGCACCGCCCCGAGAGCTCCGCTAGTCGCCTCTATTCCGTTACCGACCGGCTCGACGTCCTACAACCCAATGTCCGACACCTCGATGAGGTCGGCAGGGTGGTGACGGAATTTGCCGGCCCCTCCGCTTCGATCGGCTGGTTCTACTCGGCCGCCTTTATCCCGGTACTCGATGAGCTGAGCTTTGACTGTATCGTTTACGATTGCATGGACGAGCTGAGCCTGTTCCGGGGAGCAGCTGAGCAACTGATCGATCAGGAAGCCGAGCTGCTGCGCCGCGCGGACGTCGTCTTTACCGGCGGACGGTCCCTATATGAAGCGAAGGCCGGGCGGCACGACGAAGTATACTGCTTCCCCAGCTCCGTGGATCAGGACCACTTCGCGCAGGCGGTGTCCGGCCTGAAGGTACCGGAAGACATTGCCGCGGTTCCCCGCCCCATCGTAGGCTACTTCGGCGTGATCGACGAGCGGATCGACCTCGATCTGCTTGCCGGTACGGCCACCCTCCTGCCTGAGGTTCAATTCGTAATGATTGGTCCCCTGGCCAAGATCACTCCGGACGACCTGCCCCGGCTGCCTAACATCCACTTTCTCGGAATGCGGGAGTACCAGCAGCTCCCCAGCTACCTGCAGTGCTTTGATGTGGCAATGATGCCATTCGCCCTCAACGACGCAACCCGCTTCATCAGCCCCACCAAAACGCTGGAGTACATGGCCGCCCGCCGGCCGATCATATCCACGGCCATCCGGGACGTGGTCCGGGACTACGCTTCCGTGGTCCGGATCGTCGACGGCCCGGAATCCTTCGCCCAGGCCATCGGGGATGCCCTCGGGGAAACCGCTTCCCCGGACTACACCTCAATTCTAGCCCAAACTTCCTGGACGGCCACCGTTGCGCGCATGGCTTCCATCATCTCCAAACAACCCGCGTGAAACACCAAGATATTGTTATCATAGGAGCCGGCATCTCGGGTGCCGTGCTCGCAGAGCGGTATGCCCGCCTCGGAAAACGCGTTACAGTCCTCGAAAAACGCGACCACATCGCCGGCAACTGCTACGATTACACCGATGCCAACGGCATCCTGGTGTCCAAGTACGGCGCCCACCTCTTCCATACCAACGACAAGGAGGTATGGGAGTACGTCAACCGCTTCTCCGAGTGGTATCCCTGGGAACACAAGGTGTTGGCCCACGTCGACGGTAAGCTGGTGCCCATCCCGGTCAACCTTACCACCGTCAATACCCTGTACGGCCTTTCCCTTTCCACCGAACGAGAAATGCAGCAGTGGCTCGACACCGCCAGAGTCGACATTCCGAATGCTACCAACGGTCGGGACGCCGTCCTGAATAAAGTTGGCCACGACCTGTACGAGAAAATGTTCCGCCACTACACCAAAAAGCAGTGGGACAAGTATCCGGAAGAACTCGATGCCTCGGTGCTGAACCGGATTCCCGTCCGTACCAATCACGACGACCGCTACTTTAGTGACCGTTACCAGGCCCTTCCCGTAGGTGGCTATACCCGGCTGTTCGACCGCATCCTCGATCACCCCAACATCACCGTTCGCCTGAATACAGACTATTTCGACGTGCGGGACGAACTGGGCCGGTACGAGAAATTATTTTACACCGGCCCGATCGACCGCTTCTTCGCCTTCAAGCACAGCCTGACCGAAAAGCTGGAGTACCGC
>JBGTHX010000463.1:0-13484 GCA_041746055.1 Lewinella sp.
CATCAGCACTGCGCTGGTAAAGGCCGCCACTTTCGGTATCATCTTGTTCTTCTACAACCTGAGCCCGCTGTACATCCCCACCACCTGGTGGAGCTTCATTCTGTGCTTCGTGGTGGTGGACTTCTGCCGCTACTGGGCCCACCGGGTGAGCCACGAGCAACGGTTCTGGTGGGCCACCCACGTCACCCACCACAGTTCCGAGCAGTACAATTTTACCGTCTCCTTCCGGCTCAGCTGGACGCAGCACATCAAGGTGATCTTCTTTATCCCGGCCGCTCTGTTGGGCTTCGATCCCTTCGTATTCTTCATCTGTATGCAGATCGGGGTGCTGTACCAGTTCTGGATCCATACCGAGCTGATCGACCGGATGTGGGCGCCTATTGAGTTCCTGTTCGTGACGCCCAGCCACCACCGGGTACACCACGCCACCGAGGAGAAGTACCTGGATAAGAACTATGGCTCCAGCCTGATCATCTGGGACCGCCTGTTCGGCACCTTCTGCCCCGAGGCGGAAACCCCCAATTACGGTATCCTCAAGCCGGTGAACAGCTACAATCCCATCACCCTGGTCTTTCACGAGCACATTGACATGCTCAAGGACATGAGGACCTACCGCCACCCCAAAGCCTGGTGGCGCATCATGTTCCACGGACCGGGCTGCACCCTCGATAAGGAGCGGTACTACGGTTTCTACAAATACAAGAACGGAGAGTATCCGCCGGCAGCGGTGGACGGACGGCCCGAGATCAGCCCCGCGGAGCGGAAGAATCCCCGCAACGTGGTGGTGTAGCGGGAACAAAGCCGCCGGGGACGTATTTTAGCGGGGTACCAACGACCCAGCCATGCCCCTCTTCAACGACCTGAAAAAGATCTTCTTCGGCGCCAAATCCGTGGCCAAACACCAGGCTGAAAGGGCCGGTGATGACCTCGCCGACCTCACCAAGCAGGCCGCCCGCGAGGTTGCCGCCCGCGCCCCGGAGTACATCGAGCGCGGTCGGAATGCCCTGCAGGACCTGGGCGACGCCGTATTCCGCGAGCCCGATCCCCAACCTACCGAAACAGCCAAGGAAATTATCGACGAGGAACTAAGCTTCGGCAACCTCAACCTCAGCCGGGAAGAGGAAGCGCCCCAGTCCGGTCGCGTCAGTTTCGAGGATGACCTCATCGAGGACGACCCCGCCCCCCCACGCGAGCCCTCCGCCTTCCGCCAGGCCGCTGATTCCGGTTTGGACGCCGCCGCCCGGGCGGGACTCAAAGCAAAGGGCGTCGCCGCGAAAGCCGGGGATGAGTTGCTCGACCGCGCCGCCACGATCGGGGCCGACCTGAAGGGGAAGGCCGACCGCTTCGTGGACCACGCCAACCGGGAAGCCGAGCGTATCAGGATGGAGGAAGCCCTGGAAAAAGCCCGCGCCGCCGGAGAACATGCCGAAGCCCGGGCCCGGGCTTTCGACAACAGCGAAGCCGAGCGGGAAACCGATGAATCGATCCTCAGTGGTACGGACTCCTTCTTCGACCGCGCCGACCGTTTCGCCCGCGGTGACTACCAAAACGAGGGGGGCAAGGACGTACGCATCCAGGACGATCCCGAATACAAGCCGGAAAAGAAGGGGGATCTGATCGGCGGCTGGGACGATAAGGACAACGATGGGGATAGCCTCATCGACGATGCCGTGATCGACGAGGAAGACGATGAGGAGGGCCTCAATCTGCCCGAGCTCAAGGAATGATCTGATCGAGATCTTCCGTCGTCACGTTCTTCGCGATGATCGTCCGGTCCGGGCCGAGCACGTAGAGCTCCGGCGTGGAATCCGTGTAGTAGGTCCGGAAGATGGCCTGGTCGGAGGGGTCGTGTACATTCGTCCAGGACTGGACACCGAATTCCTTCACGAAAGTCTTCCAGCGCTCGTCTTCCGTAGATAGCGCGATGGCGTACACCGATACCTTATCGCGGTGCGCGCGGGTCCACTCCAGCAGCTTGGGTGTCTCCTCGATGCAGTGGTCGCAGTCCGGATTGTAAATGAAGACGATCACGTAGGGCGTCTTCAGATCGTATAGCCGCCTGGGGCGGCCGTCCGTGCCGGGCACGGTGAGGTCGGCTCCCTTCCGCCCGATCAGGCTGGCCTCCATGGTACCCGCCTGGTTCTGCAGGCCGAAGACGGTCATACTGTCCAGCCATACCGCCTTGTCGCGGGTGAAGTAGTTCCGCACCATGTGTACGAAAACGGCTTCCGCGTCCTTCAGCTTGGACTGTCCGGGACGAAAGCGCAGGGTGATCCCCTGGGCCAGGGCCTGGTAAAACTCGGGACGGCCCTCGGCCAGTGCGAGCAGCCGGTCGGCGGCCGCATTGACGGAATCCGCCTGCTGCACGGTTAGCTCGTCGAAGTAGCGGTTGAGCTTCTCGTCGACCGCGGGCGTACGCAATAATCGGGGATCGGTAAAGTCCACGTCGTTCCAGAAATCCTTTTTGTAGGCGCTGACCTGCGCCGCTTTGTCGGGCCCACCGTCCGGCAGCCGGATGTCCTCGATGCCGGGATTCAGGGCGGCGCGCTGGAAGGCGGTGTAGAAGGACTGCGGATGATCCGCGAAGATCTTCTCGTAGAATGCCTGCCGTTCGGCGATCAGCGCGTCCCGCTGCCGTTCTGCTTCAACGTCCTCCGCGGAGGAGGCGCCGGAGGGCGTCATCAGGGTACGCAGGGCCGGTCCGATCCGGGCTTCGAAGTTCAGCCCCTCGTAGAGGAGCTCATTGTCATCGCTGCCGTCTACCTCCATTTCCCCGCTGACGTCGGAGGCAGTGGTGGTAAGGCTGAATTGCTGGTCCCGGTCCAGCAGAAGCGGTACCGTGGTTTGGTCGGGGAAGAAGGCAAAGTAGTAGCCGGTCTCGTAGGGTTCGGGTTGGCGGAACGTCACTTCGCCCGCCTCGTTCACGTGGGCCGTATCGGCCTGGAACTGCTGGTTCATGAATTGCCCCACCAGCACGACCTTGCCGGGCTGGGTGCCGGTGACCTTTATCCGGATATCCGCCGAGCCGGCAGGGGCGTCGGAGGGGTCGCCGGAAGAGCAGGTGAACAGTACAAGTGAAAGGAGCAGGAGGAGTGATTCGCGCATCCCGCAAAGGTAGCCGGTCGGGCCGGGATACCCAGACTTTAGGAGGGGTTAAGCGCCGCGTGGACGGCCCTGGCGCGCTCCAGGGCACCGGCATGATCACCGTGCAGACACAGCGTTCTCACTTTCAGTTCGTAGAGCTTTCCATCGCTGGCCTCGACGCTCCCTTCGGAGGCGATACGGAGGGCTTGCCGGGCGGCTTCGGCCGGCTCCACCAGGAAAGCGTCGGGGAGCTGTCGGGAACGCAGGTGCAGGGTCGGTTCGTAACGCCGGTCTACGAAGCCTTCCGCGTAGAACTCGTGTCCTCCCTGACCAGCGGCGGCTTCCAGTTCCCCACCGGGCGGTCCGTAGAGGATCGGGATGTCCAGCAATCCCATGAGCCGGACGATGCTGCGGGCCGTATCCGGATCACCATCGGCGTAGTGGTACAGCGCCCCGTGGGGTTTGAGGTGGGTGATGTGCCGTTTGGCGGAGCGTACAATGCCCTGCAGGCCCGCCACCTGATACAGGAGCAGGGTATAGAGCCGTTCGGGATCGATCTGCATGGCTTCCCGACCGAAATTCCTGCGGTCGGGGAAACTGGGGTGGGCCCCGATGGCTACGCCGTGGTAAGCGGCCAGCTCCACGGTGCGAAGCTGGGTGAGGCTATCGCCCCCGTGAAATCCGCAGGCGATGTTGCAGGCATCGAGTAGCGGCATAATTGCCGCATCCGCGCCTACGCGATGGTCGTACCAGGATTCGCCGAGATCGGCGTTGAGCTCCACCTTGTATGTCATATGCCCCTGCTCTTGATTAATTGTGTGGCACCTGCGCCCCCGCCCGAAATATTTGTGTATAATTGTCAGGCGCCGCCACAAAATTACCGATCATGCACCGAAGAACATTTCTCAAATCCACCTCCGTACTCGGTGCGGCCTTCGTGGCCAGCCAGGCCCAGGCGTACGCCCTCTGGAAAAGTACCGCCAAAAAGCAGGTAGCTCTGGTCGGGACCGGCATCCGCGGCAGCTCGCTCTGGGGCCGCAATCTGGTAGAAAATTACTCCGATCAGGTGCATTTCGTCGGACTGTGCGACATCAATCCCGGCCGCGTAGCCTTCGTGAAGGAACAGATGGGAGTGGACTGCCCCGCATTCACCGACTTTGACAAAATGATGGACGAGGTCAAACCCGAATGGGTGATCGTGACCACCATGGATTCCACCCACGATACCTTCATCATCCGCGCTATGGAGAAGGGGGCCAACGTGATCACGGAGAAGCCGATGACCACCACCGCGGAAAAATGCCAGAATATCCTGGACGCCCAGGACCGCACCGGCCGTAAGGTGCTGGTCACCTTCAACTACCGGCATTCTCCCCACAGCACCGAGATCAAGCAACAGCTGCACGATAATGCCGTGGGCAAGCTCACGAGTGTTGACTTTCACTGGTACCTCAACAACAGCCACGGGGCCAGCTACTTCCGGCGGTGGCACGCCTACGTAGAGAACAGCGGTTCCCTCTGGGTACACAAGTCCACGCACCACTTCGACCTGCTTAACTGGTGGATCGGTGCGACACCCGTAGCCGTCACCGCCCTGGGCGCACTCGAG
This sequence comes from Lewinella sp., assembly GCA_041746055.1. Classification (GTDB taxonomy): domain Bacteria; phylum Bacteroidota; class Bacteroidia; order Chitinophagales; family Saprospiraceae; genus Neolewinella. The sequence continues at coordinate 4,694 of JBGTHX010000463.1, forward strand.
CATTACGGCAAGAACGGGCCCTACCGCGGGGAATCCTGCCGCAGCTGCGAACACAAGGATGAATGCCCCTACTTCTGGGACATCACCAAGGACGAATACGCCATGGGCCTCTACGTGGCCAATGAGGAGTACGACGGCTATATCCGGGACTCTTGCGTTTTCCGCGAGGATATCGACATCTGGGATAAGATGAGCGCCCAGATCGAGTACGATAACGGCGTAGTGGTCAACTACAGCCTTACCACCTACTCTCCGTACGAGGGTTGGCGGATCGCCTTCAACGGTCACGACGGCCGACTGGATTCGTGGGAGGACATACCCTACCAGCGCGGCGAGTACTCCGAGGCCGAGCAGGGGGCCATGCACAGCGACGAGATGACCTTCAAGGCGGACGAGGTGCCCACCGAGTTTCACGAAATCATCCTGTCCAAAAACTTCGAGCCGGATTACGAAAGCATCAAGGTGCCCAAGTACCGCTACGGCCACGGCGGAGGGGACCAGCGCATGCTGCAGTACCTCTTCGTAAATCCCGACGCGGCCGACCCGCTGGGACACATGGCCGGGACCACCGACGGCGCCCACTCGGTGCTCATCGGTATCGCGGCCCGCAAGAGTATCGCCGAAAAGCGTCGGGTGCAGCTCGATGAGCTGGTCAAGGTGTAGTAGGGTCGGGGCTATACGTCCGGGCAGCGGGGAACATTTTACCGCCCGTCCGATTTAGTGTAGCATCACCCAAATTAACCGCATGTCTGCGACGAACGTACAGATCGAGCCCTCCTGGAAGGAGGCCCTGGAGGAAGAATTCAGCAAACCCTACTTCCGCACCCTAATCGGGTTTATCAAGCAGGAAAAAGCGGACGGCAAGACCGTGTACCCGCCCGGTTCCCAGATCTTCAATGCCTACAACATCACGCCGATCGACCAGGTGAAGGTGGTAATCCTGGGACAAGACCCCTACCACAATCCCGGTCAGGCCATGGGCCTGAGTTTCAGCGTACCCAGGGGGGTGACGCCTCCGCCCAGTCTGCGGAACATCTACAAGGAGATCCACGATAGCGTGGGGGGGGAAACCCCGGACCACGGCGACCTCACCGCCTGGGCCGAACAGGGGGTATTTCTCCTGAACTCCATGCTCACGGTAGAGCGCAACCAGCCGGGCAGCCACAAGCGCTCCGGCTGGCAGTATTTCACCGACGCCAGCATTCAGGCGGTGAGTGACCGTACGGAGCATACCGTCTTCATGCTCTGGGGCGCGTTCGCGCGGAAAAAGGCCGAAGGGATCGACCGCGGCAAACACCTCATCCTGGAGAGTGCGCACCCCTCGCCCTTCTCCGCCGACAAGGGCTTCTTCGGGAACGGCCACTTTAAGCAGGCCAACGAATACCTCGTGGCCCACGGCAAGGGACCGATCGACTGGAGCCTCGCCTAGGTCCTGCGCCCTACCTTTGCAAAAAACAGCCGTTTGCGCCCCCTTCTTCACTTACTGTTGTTCGTCCTCGCAGCCTGCGGAGCCAACGATCCGACGCCGATCCGGGAGGTGCAGACCGTGAGCGGGCACCTGCGCTACCAGGAGGGCGACCACAGCATCCAGGCGGATCTGGAGTTGCCGGACTCCACGGACGCGGTGCCCATTTTCCTGGGCAGTGCCATGGAACCCCTGGGGACGCTTCCGGCGCGGCGATTCCGGTACTTTCTTACGGGGGACCTACCCCAGGTAGTCCGCTTCGGTGTACCGGCGAATCAGGAAGTCACTTCGTTTAGCTTCGTGACCCACCCCGTATTCATCGATTCCCTTCCGGACACCCTGTACCGCGACCGCGCCCTCAACTTTCCGGTGGCCGACCGCGGCCTCACGGAGGCCGAAAGCCTGGTGATCTTTTTCGAGCCCGGCGACCGCAGCACCCCCAGGCGCATTCTGGTGACCGGACCGACCTCCAGCGGAACGATATCCCTCCCCACCTCCGCGATCGACGACATCAGTCCGGGAGCCTACGAGGTGTACCTGGTCAAGCAACGGTTGTTCAAGGACCAGATACGGACCCTCAAGGCCAGCGTGCAATCCGAATACTTCACCCGGTCGCGCCCGGTAACCGTTATCTAGCCCCTTAAAACAATAGCATGAACGTATTACTCCTCGGCGGCGGCGCCCGCGAACACGCCCTGGCCTGGCGACTGGCCGACAGTCCTCTTTGCTCCGGCCTGTACATCGCCCCCGGAAACGGCGGGACGGAAGAGTACGGAGAGAATATTCCCCTGGACCTCACCGACTTCGACGCTATCCGGCAGGTGGTAGTGGACCGGGAGGTGAAGCTCGTCATTTGCGGTCCGGAGGAACCGTTGGTCCGCGGATTGCAGAACTACTTCAGCACCGACGAGGCGCTGAAGGCCGTCTACTTCATCGGACCCAGCCGGGAGGGCGCCCAACTGGAGGGCAGCAAGGCCTACGCTAAGGACTTCATGGAGGAGTATGACATTCCCACCGCTGGCTACCGCCAGTTTAACGCGGAGGACCGCGACGGGGCCCGGGAGTACCTGGAGGGCCGCACCCCGCCCTTCGTGCTAAAGGCCGACGGGCTTGCCGCCGGTAAGGGCGTAGTGATCGTTGACACGGTCGACGAGGCCCTGCAAGAACTGGACGCCATGCTGGGGGGTAAATTCGGTGCAGCCGGATCAACCGTGGTGATCGAGGACTTTCTCGATGGCATCGAGTTCTCGGTCTTCGTACTTACCGACGGAAAAAACTACCGGATCCTGCCCGTCGCGAAAGACTACAAGCGGATCGGAGCGGGTGATACCGGCCCCAATACCGGCGGAATGGGCAGCGTGAGCCATCCTCCCTTCGTGAATCCCGACTTAATGCGAAAGGTAGAGCAACGCATCATCCAGCCGACCCTAAAGGGGATACAGTCGCGTCACCTGGACTACCGCGGTTTTATTTTCTTCGGCCTCATCGCGGTCGACGGGGAGCCCCAGGTGATCGAGTACAACTGCCGACTGGGCGACCCGGAGACCCAATCCGTACTGGCCCGGTTGCAGACCGACCTGATGCAGCTCCTGCTGGAAACCATGGAGGGTGATCTCAGCACCGCAGTGATACGGATGGAGCAGCGGCAGGCCGCTACCGTAGTGCTGGTGAGCGGAGGATATCCCGGCCCCTACGAGAAGGGCAAAGAGATCACGGGCCTCGAGGAAGTCCATGGCAGCCAGGTATTTCAGGCTGGAACGCGCCGGGACGGCGACAAGCTCGTCACCGACAGCGGTCGCGTACTGTCGGTCACCAGCTACGGCAACACCTTTGCCGAGGCCCTGGAGACCAGCTACGAGAACGCCCGGCGGATCCAGTTCGAGGGCGTCAATTTTCGCGAGGATATCGGGTTCGATCTGTAGTCTATGCATCTGGTCCTATTTGATTCCTACGTTCGCCAGGCCCTGTTACCGCTTACTTACGCCCGCCCCGTAGCAGGGTTGAGGTGTGGCATCTTGACCACAGAGGAGGCCTGGAAAGGGCACCTCGGCGGTAGCGTTTCCGTCATGACCCAGGATTACCTCCAGCCCGACTTTCCGTTGGAGATAGGGGAGGATACGGTGTTTCTGGACGGTTCCGTACGACCCTCCGTCGAGCTGGTCTCTTTCCTCGGTCAGGCCCGGATAGGCTCCGCGTACACCCTGGACGGCGAGGTGATCCTGATACGTGCAGACCATAAACTAGCCGGAGAGATCGTGGCGGGAAGATCCTGTACCGATCTACCTGCTGATCCCCTGCCGCTGCCGCATCTGCCCCTGCTGCGCCTGACCCGTACGGCCGATCTGTTTCTGCATAACGACCAGGCCCTCCGGGAAGACTTCGATCTGGTCACCCGGGGCCGTACTTCCGCTCCGGTTTCTCCTACTAATACCGTAATCGGTCCGGCGGATCAGCTGTTTCTGGAGGAGGGCGTCCCCCTCGAGGCCTGCACCATAAACGTAAACAGTGGCCCGGTCTACTTTGGTGCCGGGTCGGTAGTGCTGGAGGGTTCCCTGCTTCGCGGTCCGGTGGCGGCGGGCGCGGGTTCCGTGGTCAAGATGGGGACCAAGATCTACGGAGCCACTACGCTGGGGCCTTCGACCAAAGTAGGTGGGGAGATCAATAACGTCGTCTTCCAGGGCAACAGTAATAAGGGTCACGAGGGCTTTCTCGGCAACGCCGTAGTGGGGGAGTGGTGCAACATCGGTGCCGATACCAATGCCAGTAACCTGAAAAACGATTACGGGGAGGTGAAGGTGTGGTCGTACCCTGAAGGCGGCATGATCGGTAGTGGACTGCAGTTTCACGGCCTCATCCTAGGGGATCACTCGAAGGTGGGCATCAACACCATGTTTAACACGGGCACGGTGGTGGGCTATTCCTGCAATGTATTCGGTGCGGGGTTCCCACCGGCTTTTCTCCCGTCTTTCACCTGGGGCGGGGCTGAATCACTCCGGGAATATCGCCCGGACAAGGCTTTGGCTACCGCGGAACGCATGATGGCCCGGCGCGGGAGGGTGTTCGGAGAGCGGGAGCGGGCGGTATTCGAGCGGGTATTCACCGATTCGCAGCGGTGGCGCAGCGGCAGGCTTACCCATTGAGTGGGATATCCGCTTTGGCCTTAACTAAACTTGCTTTCAGGATCCGCTCGTTGCGTACCACCAGGTAGGCCGTGATGGCCAGACTGGTGATCCCCGCGATGAGGAGGGGAATTAAATCGGTACTCATCTCCGTATCGGGGGTGAACTCACCGCTGAGGTAGGTGCCGACCGCCTGACTTCCATTGAAGAGGAAGTGCAACACCATGGGCACCCACAGGGTGCCGGTCCAACGGTAGGCATACCCGAGTAGGGCTCCCAACAGGAACCGCGGCAGGAAACCCGCAAACTCGACGTGGATGGCCGAAAAGATGAAGGCCGCCGCCCAGACCGCGGCGTGGCCGGGCAGGATCTTTCGCAGCAGCCGTCCCTGCAGCAGTCCGCGAAACATCAGTTCCTCGCAAAAGGCGGGCACCACCGCCACGGTCAGCAGGGCGAGCAGTAGTTCGGGAAAGCGCTCGAAAGTCAGGATGCCGGCCAGCATGGCGTTGCCCGCATCCTCGCTGCGCACCATCCATTCCGGCAGATCGATCTGCAGGTTCAGGTAAGCGGCAAGGGCGATCAGCGGCAGTCCGACCACGAAGGTGAGCACGCTCGGAGAGATCAGCGCCGGACGGACCGGGGCTACCAGTCCACCCGCCCGGGGCCAGTAGTTCCGGTATGCCATATACAGGGCGGCCGTGGCTGACAGTCCCCAGGTACCCAGGTTGTTCAGCAGTAGGACAAACCGCAGGTGCTGCCGGTCCGGGACGGAGGGGAAGGAAGATTCGCCGTAGGCGAAGGATATGCCATACTGGTCGGCGACCAGTCCGACGATGAGGCTCGTCAGCAGCAACATCGTCGCGAAACTCAGCAGGGTATAGGCCAGCAAACGGAAGCCGCTGACTGGAGGAAGAAATTTCATAGTGGCGGTTGGTGGGTATATAACCCCGCAGCCGCCATAAGTTTGGTTTCTACCTTTGGGACGTGCAGCTCTCCATCGTCATTGTCAGCTACAATGTGAGGTACTTCCTCGAGCAGTGCCTCCTCAGCGTAGAGCGGGCCACTGCCGGAATGGAGACGGAGACGTGGGTCGTCGACAACAATTCCGCCGATGACTCGGTGGAGCTGGTACGTCGCCGTTTCCCGTGGGTGCGGGTGATCGCCAACGCTCACAACCCCGGCTTCTCCATCGCCAACAACCAGGCCCTGCGGCAGTGCAGCGGCAAGTACCAACTCCTGCTGAACCCCGATACACTGGTGGAGGAGGACACCTTCCGCCGCTGCTTCGAATTTTCCGAGGCGCACCCGGAACTGGGCGGCCTCGGCGTGCGGATGATCGACGGAAGCGGACGCTTCCTGCCCGAGAGCAAACGGGGCCTGCCCACGCCCTGGGTCGCCTTCACCAAGGCCTTCGGACTGGCCCGGATCTTTCCCCGGTCGCACCGCTTCAACCACTACCACCTGGGCTACCTGGCCGAGGAGGAGGTGCATGAAGTAGAGGTCCTGGCGGGCGCCTATATGTGGATGCGCAAGTCGGCCCTCGACCGGGTGGGGTTGCTGGACGAGGCCTTCTTCATGTACGGCGAGGATATCGACCTGTCGTACCGCCTCATCCAGGGCGGCTATAGGAACTATTACTTTCCCGGCACCAGCATCATTCACTACAAGGGAGAGAGCACCAAACGGGGGAGCCTGAATTACGTCCGGGTCTTCTACCAGGCGATGGTCATCTTTGCCCGCAAGCACTTCGTGGGCTCCGGCGCGCGCTCGCTGGTCTGGATGATGCAGCTGGCCATCTACGTGAGGGCCTTCCTGACGGTAGCCGGCAACGTTTGGAGCCGCCTCCGCTTCCCGTTGCTGGACGCGACCGGGATGTACCTCGGACTCCGGCTGCTCAAACGACTGTGGTCCGCCTACCACTTCGGCGACACGGGCTATTTCCCGGATTACGTGCACTACTACCACTTTCCGGCCTACACCCTGCTCTGGGTGGGCAGCGTGTTCCTGGGCGGGGGGTATGACCGTCCCTACGATTACGGCAGGTTGCTGCGGAGTCTCGGGGTGGGTACGCTATTGCTCTTTTCGGTCTACGGGCTCCTCCCCGAGCAGCTGCGCCCCAGTCGCGCCCTGCTGTTGCTGGGAGCGGCCTGGGCGATCGGCTGGGCCCTATTCAACCGCGTACTGCTGCGACTCTTGGAGAGCGGCCGCCTCGCCGGCAATCCGGAGAACCGGTTACTCATCGTCGGACACGCCCCCGAAGCGGAACGGACCCTAAGCCTGCTGCAACGGGCCGGGGCCACGGCCCACTACATCGGACGGGTAAGCCCCGGCACCAGCGCCGCCCGCCCGGAGGAGGACCTGATCGGTACCGCGGACCGCCTGCCGGCCCTGGCCGACCTCTACCGCGCGGATGAAATGATCTTCTGCTCCGCGGACCTCGACATCAGCGATATCCAGCGCTGGATGCGGGTCATCGGTCCCGCCGTGCAATACCGGATCTTACCCGAAGCCAGCCGCAGCATCATCGGCAGCCACCGGCCCGACCAGAGGGGTACGCTGTACACGATCGACGTCAACCTGCGGATAGATGACCCGGTAAACCGGCGGCAGAAGTGGCTGCTTGAGCGCGGCCTGGCGCTGTTGCTTATCCTTACACTGCCACTAAATATTTGGTGGGTCCAAGGTAAAACGGCATACCTAGGCAACCTGTTTCGGGTACTCGTGGGGGCGCGCAACTGGGTCGGATACCATCCCGATGATCCGGAATTAGGGCTCTTACCCCGACTGCGGAAAGGGGTGGTTTTTCCCGGAATGGGCACCGGATCGGACTCCGACACGCTGCACCACCTGAATCTGCTGTATGCCCGCGATTACCGCCTGCAGGAAGACCTGGAACTGATTTGGCGCCACTTCAGCCGGCTCGGCCACCGCGATTAACGGCGTAGCGTAGCATCCTGCCGGAAGCCATCGAAGAACTCGGAGATCGAATCGAATTCCCGCTTCCAGCTGAGTCCGGATCCAACCTGCAACCTCCGGCCGTTGGCGATATCCGGCTGTCGCCGCTGGTAGACGCGCAGCTTTAGCGTGCGCGCATCGTTGAGGACATACTCCAACACGATATCGTTACCAATGAAGGTACCCGTGTTGCCGCCGGTGGCGAACTGGTTATTGAGGACGTTGACGTCCCCGTTCAGACTGAGGCGGTTATTAAAGTCACGACGGAAGGAAAATTCCACGGCCTGCCCACGCCCGATCGTATTCTGATTATTCAGGTTGGTGCTCGTGGAGTAGTTGTTGTAGGCAATGTCGAAGTCGAAGCCGGAGATGAAGGCGTCCTCGCCGAAGGCATCCCGCAACAGGTCATTGAGGAGCAGACTGAGGTAGGTAGACAGCCACTCACTCACGGTGTTCACCGCCACGTCGGCCACGTTGAAGCTTAAGTCGGCGGGCAGGAACTGACCCACGGCGATGAGGCCGAAGACCTGCCGGTTCAGTTCGTTCTGATCGAGCAGGAGCTGCCGCCGCTTATTGTTGGCATAGTTTTCCAGCTGTCCGTCCAGACTCGGAAAGGCGATGTCAAAGTTGATGTCCGGCTGGGTGAGGATGCCGTCCAGCTTCAGGGTAAGCTCGATGTCCGTGGCCTGGGAGGCCGTCTGGCCGATCGGACTGGTCGCGTCCGCCGGCAGATACTCGCGGATAAAGTTGATGATGGGCGTCTTCAGGTTCTGGTAATCGGCCGAGATATCGATGCGCGCCGCGAAGGGGTCCCCCGACCAGGCGACAGTACCGCCGGGGCGGACGGTGAATTCCTTGTTGACCACCTTATACAGGGTGAAGAGGTAGTCACCCGCCGTGAGGGTGATGGTGCCGTACATCTGCAGGTCTCCGTCGCGGGGAATGCGGATCGTCAGGTTGCCGTTACCCTGGCCGCGCAGCACGTCCCCCACCTCTTCGTCAAAGATGATCTCGCCGACGGCCTCATCGGTTACCTCGATCTCCATTTCCAGACTCACGCCGGTCGGGTCCGCGGCGGCTACCTTTTCTTCTTCCTCCTGGTATACGCCCTGGTTCACGAAGCGCACGTTGTCGATCGGACCGGACCCCGCGCCCTCCTTCACCGGAATGGCCAGCCGCGAATCCCGGCCTACCGTAGCGCGTACGTAGATATCCGTCTGCCGGAAATTGCCGGTAAAGTCCACGCTCCCGC
>JBGTHX010000464.1:0-2010 GCA_041746055.1 Lewinella sp.
CTCCCCCTCAAGGGGGAGGAGCAAGTCGGGTCAGTCAAAAGTCACAATGCTCTAGGCTGAGTGGACGGCTCCGTTTCGTCGCCCCGAGGCCCGCAATGCCGATGCGCTTCGCCCTATCGTACCTACCTGACACGAACGCTGCTGAGAACCTGATCCGCAAGAGAGCAGTCCCGTTCCGGACAGGTTATATTGACCGCAAGCTGTCTTGCCGGCGGCCCTTCCTTCAGGATTACTGTCATCCGGTTCTGAAAACCGTCAATTCCAACCTGTTCGACGTTACGCTCGACCTTTTCCCGTGGGCCGCTGAGTTTTAACCCCGGCAGGGTCCTAAGGTCGGCGGTGATAAGCTGCTGCTCCAGCTGGAATCGCGCTGCAGCTTCGCTGTCCACTAGCTGTCTGCCCGAAACGTCCGTTGCGTTTCCTGGAACAGACATTTGGCAGCAGTCGCCCAGTTGCACAGTTCGCCAGTTCATCGGTGCTGGACTGGCTTGAGAAGAGGCTGGTACGGTGGCCGCACTGCGGACTGCAGAAGCAGGGGTTGCGAGCGCAAGCCCAACCAGAACGACTATGAGCATTTTAATCATTGAGCCTTCTCCGTTTCACTGACGCACCGTGGCGGTCAGTCGACCCTTGGCCTGTTTGAGAGTTGCGAGGTCCTGTATTGCGCCAGCAACTGGCATCGGTTGACCAGCGCCATAAATCGGCAATGCGGTGCCTTCGGTTATTAGGTAGCGGGTGCCGAGTTGCACGTGCAGACGTGCCGCCCCACCGCCTTTTTGAGCCGGACGTGCATTTCTCACTGCGCTTCCCTCGTCGTAGAGTCCCTCCGAGGCCGTAAGCAGGAATATATTTCCAACATCAGATTGGCTGAAATCGGTGGAGAACGTGATAGTGTCGCCGCCGTCGACCAAGCCGCTCCGCTGCCGAAGAACCAAGGAGGGCGCGCCAGTACCGACTAGATTATCAGCCACACGGAACGTGACCGTTGATCCGAAGCCGTCGCCTAGATCTTCCATCGCGACAGACACAAGCTCACCAATTACGGTCCGGTCTGCGAGCAGGGCCTGATCGGTCAGGTCGCCCGCCCTTGGAGGTATCGGATTGCGATATCGAGAGGGTTGATCCCCTCTGCCTGGAGTTGTCGGATGCGACCCGGCGACATGTCGGTAAATACAAGGAGCTGGACCGATTCCGTAAGAAGGCTTTCCTGCAGTGCGCTGGCTTGCACATCGCTTACGGAGTCTGATGGCCGCGGCGCATTGAGCCCCAAAGCCCGGAGCATCTGGATGATTTCGCGTGCATCTGCCCCTTTTCTGCGTTCGTTGATGCGTGTCTCACGAAGGCTCTGGGCGGAGGATTTTTGCGAAAGGAACCGTTGGATCGCAGGTTGCAGATTGTCCGTCTGAACGGACGGCCCCACTTCCTGCGCAAAGCTGGGAATTTGTGTAAACAGCATACCGCCGACGGACACCGTGACTGCTGTAGTAAGAATCTTACGCATCCAACATACTCTATGTAGATGATTTAACCAAACTTGAGAAATCGGTTATAGTTCCCAAAGAACGAAATCATTTTACAATACCTCGTGGTACGGAATTTGCCTCTCTGCAGATACATTGGGCGCGTCTTTCCAAACCCTGCTTGTCTTTCGTGTCCACTTTGAGAGGAAGCAGAGGTCCGCTGCGCACCAGCAAAATGCAACAACCGGGAAGTCTGCTTTCCGTGTAGTTCCCACCTCAGCTGGCGTTTACCGGAAGGGGACGGGCTACTTACTAAGGCTTGTGCTGAAGCGGACCGTAATCGTCCAGTAACGGGCCCACCATTCCGCCCATGCGAAAACCACTTTCCTACACGTTCCTTTTATGTTCCATACTCGCGAATGAGCAAACATCGCGAGTCCCCGGGCCACTCCGAGCGCCCTGACAGCCCTGCCACCCGCGCCATCCCAGCCATCTGTGCCGCGCGCGACGTGCAGGCCGCTGCTGACCTCAGGCCCACGCCCGAACCCGA
>JBGTHX010000465.1:0-7479 GCA_041746055.1 Lewinella sp.
GGCGGGCACGCGGGTGCCGGGGCCGGTTACTGGCAGCAGGGGGTCGAACGGCCGCACTGGGAAAACCCCGGCACCGGCGGCCCCGCCCACCCGGAGTTGCGCGGGAAGCGAGCCCGCCGCGGAGACCAACAGTGCCACGAGGATCAGGCGTATCACTTCTTCTTGTTGCGCTTGTAATCACGGAAGACGAAGTCGCCGAGGCCCTGCAGTCCGCTGTAGTAGGCCTTGCCGCCGTTCGTCTCGGTAAAGCTCTGCACGAACTGCACGAGGTAGGGGTCGCGGGCGATCATGAAGGTGGTGACGGGGATGTTGATCTTGCGCAGCCGGGCGGCCAGGTTGAGGGTACGGTTCACGATGGTGCGGTCCAGGCCCATGCTGTTCTTGATGTAGCGCTTGCCGCGTTTGATGCAGGTGGGCTTACCGTCCGTGATCATGAAAATCTGCTTGTTGGGGTTGCGGCGGCGGCGCAGGATGTCCATGGCGAGTTCGAGGCCGGCTACCGTGTTGGTGTGGTAGGGGCCGACCTGGAGGTAGGGCAGGTCCTTTATCTCGACGGGCCAGGCGTCGTTGCCGAAGACGATGATGTCGAGGGTATCCTTGGGGAAGCGAGTGGTGATGTACTCGCTCAGCGCCATGGCGACCTTCTTGGCGGGCGTGATGCGGTCCTCTCCGTAGAGGATCATAGAGTGGCTGATGTCGATCATCAGCACCGTGGACATCTGGGCCTGATAGTGGGTCTCGTAGACTTCGAGGTCGTTGGTGGTGAGCTTGAAGTCGTCGATGCCGTGGTTGATCTGGGCATTGCGGAGGCTCTCGCTGACGGCCATTTTGTCCAGCGCGTCGCCGAATTCGAAGGGACGGCGCTCGGAGGTGGTTTCGTCGCCGCGGCCGCTGTAGCGGGTGCTGTGGTTGCCGTGCTGCGACTTCTTGATGTCGCCGAAAATGTCCTTCAGGGCCTTTTGCCGGAGCTCGCCCTCCATCTTGGCGGTTGGCACGTAACCGGGCTTGCCGGGGCCGTCGCCCGGCTCGAGGTAGTTCTTATCGATGAGCTCCTGGATGAAGTCGCCGATGCTGTAATCCTCGTTGGTGAGCTCGTACTGCCGGTCAAGATTGGTGAGCCACTGAAGGGCTTCGCCTACGTTGCCGGAGGTGTGGGTGAGCAACTCCTGGAAAAGCTTGAGGAGTTTGTCGAAGGGGGATTCATCGTCCTGCCCGGCAATGTAGTTTGAGAATTTCCAGCCTATCATACAGGTGAAACGGATGGGGGCTGGGGATGGTTTTGGCAAGCGGTCGGTCGGTCGGACGGGGTAGCGGTCGGACCGTTTTCGGTCGGACCGCCGGGGGCGGTCGGGGAAAAATCGGTCGGACGGCCCAATTTTAACACCAGTCCACATATAGTAGACTGACGGGTGAGTACTTGCAGACATGTACCATCCAGAAGTCATCTACCACGTTTATAACCAGAGCATCAACTATGAGCCACTGTTCCGATCGGACGATAATTACCGGTTCTTTATCAATAAGGTCAAGCGGGAAATCTTGCCCTACGCTGACATTCTGGCTTACTGCCTGATGCCGGATCACTTTCATTTTCTACTCAAACCCACCCTGGAAGGCTGTATGCTAAGTTCGAGCGGCCGGTATGTGAAGCGGGAGGATGTCACCGGAAAGCCCAGGTATATGCAAAACCTATCTCACGGCTTTAAGACATTGCTGAGTAGCTATACGCAATCTATAAACAAGCGGCACGGGAGGAGGGGATCGCTGTTTAAAGCCAAAACCAAGGCCAAACCAGGTTACGCAGACTTTTATCCGGACGCAGGCGAATTAGAAGGAAGCCAACCCTTCACGCTTTTCATCCCCTATTTGAAGGTTTGCTTCCATTACATACACGACAATCCGGTGAAGGCCAATTTTGTAGACTACCCGGAAGAATGGGAACATTCCTCCGCGCTGGACTACCTGGGCTATCACGATTCAGGATTGTGCAACTATGAGCTGACCGATCGACTGCTGGGGATTCGGCGCAGGTTCGGCCGGCGAGGGCCGTCCGACCGAATACCGTTGGACCGCCTCGGGCGGTCCGACCGGTAGGCCGTCCGACCGCTACCCCAGCAGCGCCACCAACCCCGCCTCGCTAGCCTCCTCCGGCCAGCGGCAGGCCACGCCCCTCCGCTCCAGCTCGCCCCCCGTACTCGGCCCGATGGCCAACACTCGCGCGCCTTCCGGCAGGGAGAAATGGTCCAGGTAAGCGGCCACGTTCAGGGGGCTGGTGAAGATGTAGGTATCCGCTTCGATCGACGCTTCGGGCGGAGCGGCCTGGTTGTCGTAACAGACCGCATCCAGTACCGTAAGGCGAGGGGCGAGCGCCTCCTGTACGCTAAGGCGAGATTGTCGTGCGCGGGGAAAAAAGACCCTCCGTTCGGCAGCAACCGCCAAAAAGTCCGCGGCCACGCGCACCGGATGACCGTCACCGCAGAAATCCACGCGACCGGTCCGTTCGAGTAGCGCAGCGGCGGTACTTCCCCCAATGGCGGCCACGCCTACGTCCGGAGGCACGTCTCCGGCGAAGGCCACGGCGCGGGAGCTGTAGAAGAACCACCAATCCGCATCGCGGGGGGCGTCGAAGGCTACCGCCTCAAAGGTGAGTAGGGAGCGGGCCGTGACCTCCTCCCCTACCCGACCGGCCCAGGCCCGCAGGGGACTGTCCGGTTTAAGCGCGCGGCTGATGAAGATCATGGGCTACTCCTGTTCGCCGTCGGCCTCCTCTTCCTCAAGCTCACCCAGGAAATACACCTCCTGGGCCACCAGTTTTCCCTTGTCGCTGTGGCTGAGCACAAACTCGACGGGGTCGCCCTCCAGCAGGTCCTCGAAGCGGACGTTCTTCACGTTGGTATGGTGGAAGAACAGGTTGCTGGGCGGATAGGTGATGAATCCGTAGCCCCCCTTCAGGCTGAAGATATTGCTCTCCATGACCTCGCCGACCTCGCCTTCCACTGGATCCTCGAGGGCCACGCTCTGGGGTTTCTTTTCCTCGTAGCCGCCGCCGTTCTCCTTCTTCTTGTCGTTGACGAAGAGCTGGTCCACCAGCCGGGCCTCGCCGTCGTTGGCGGGGTGGTCGATGAGTTCGGACATCGCCAGGGGGTAGCTGGCCTCGCGGAGCAATTCCTGGCTGGTGCGGGTTACCATGCCGCTGCCGCTGTCGGTGGTAAATTCAAAGTCCCAGCCGATGACCATCACCCGGGTGCCGAAGGCATTGAGTTTGCGCACTAAAGGCACGTAATCGCCGTCGCTGGCGATCAACACCACCACGTCCAAACGGTGCAGCACGGTCTGCTCGTAGGCCTCCAGCGCAAACCAGACGTCGATGCCCTTGTCCTGCCGCCGCCCGTGGGAAGAGCGCAGCGGCGCGTAGTGGGTGGTGACGCCGCTCGACATGAGGATGTCGTCGAACACCCGATCGTAATAAAGTGCACTACCCCGCTGCTGGGCTTCGGTGGCGTGCAGACGGGCGCGGAAGTAGTGGCTGTCTACGATCTTGCAGCGGCGCGGGGTCACGCCCTCTTCCTGCGCGACGCGGTTCTCGATGAACTGGTGAAGGCCGGTAATGCTGAGGCGGCGGCGTTGGGGGTGATCGTAATTGTAGTAGTTGCTGACGTGGAGAAAATAGTTACCGTCGTAGAAGACTCCTATTTTAATCAATTGCGGCATATCTATTGGTATGGAAGGCGGATCTATGGAAATCGAATATAGTACGCAAAGCAAAGCCCCGTCCGCGGGTCGCGAACGGGGCTTCGGCAATGTGAGCCCCCAGGGGCTCGAACCCTGGACCCCCTCATTAAAAGTGAGGTGCTCTAGCCAGCTGAGCTAGGGGCTCTGGAGGATGCTCTATTTCTAAAGCGTCGCAAAGGTAAGCACGTCCAACTTATTTTACCAAGCAAGACGGCTTATTCTTCGTGAATTCCTACTTCCGGATGCCGAGCTTCGCGATCAGCGAACGGTAACCATCAAGATCTTTGCGCTTGAGGTAGTTGAGCATCTTGCCCCGGCTGCCTACGAGCGAGAGCAGCGCCTTGCGGCTGCTGTGATCTTTGGGGTGGATGCGCAGGTGGTCCGACAGGGCCTTGATGCGGAAGGTGAACAGAGCGATCTGTCCTTCGGTGGATCCGGTATTCTGGGCGGATCCGCCGTACTCGGTGAAGATTTCGTCTTTCTTCTCCTGGGGAAGGTAAATGGGCATAGTTGAAGCCTTTAGTAAATAGCCCGCCACGCGGCACGACTAATCAGTTAAAGCGAAAAATTTCGGGCCGCAAAGGTAATGATTATTTTGTTGCCGCACCAGCACACCGCACCGATTCCTTCCCCGGTTGCCCGCGAGTCGATTCCGGGGTACTTTGGTCACCGCGGCTGCCCCGCTTAAATCCCACTCCCCGATGAAATATTTTCTTGCCCCGCTTCTCATCCTCCTCCTCGGCACCTGCGTCCGCGCCCAGACCTACGTGAGCGTGGAGCGGCAGGACAGTATCACCCAGGCGGTCATCGAGTTTCTGGCCCCCATCGACGCCAAGTACGACGTCGTTAATTATAAGGTACTATACCGCACCACCGATACCCAGGGAAATCCGGATACCGCCAGCGGACTGCTCGCCATCCCCTACGACCGCTCCCTCCAGTTTCCCATGGGCGTGTACATGCACGGTACGGCCACCGACCGCGAAGCCGTTCCCAGCCGCACCGGCGTACCCGAGCGACTGCTCACCGACGCCATTGCCGCTTCGGGCTACATCGCCGTGGCCCCGGATTATCTCGGACTGGGTGATAACGACGGCTTTCACCCCTACGTCCACGCCGCCAGCGAGGCGAGCACCGGCCGCGACCTGATCCTGGCCGCGCGGCAGTGGCTGCACGAACAGGGCATTCCGCTCAACGACCAGCTCTTCATCACCGGCTACAGCCAGGGCGGCCACGCCGCGCAGGCCCTGCACCGCAACATCCAGGAGCTGCCCGGTAACGACTCCCTCACGGTCACCGCCGGAGCCCACCTGTCGGGCCCCTACAGCATCAGCGGCGTGATGCGCCGGGAAGTATTCTCGGAAAACCCCGCCACCCTGCCGGGCTTCATCGCGTACACCTACGTGAGCTACAATAATGTGTACGGTCTTTACGACAGCCTCGGCCAGGTATTTGTGCAGCCCTACCTCGATGTGGTCCAGGCCTTCAACCGTGAAGAAACGGACGCTGAAACCTTCAACGCCGATCTGGATACCCTCCTCCAGTCGCGCGACGAGGTCATCGCCGACATGTACCAGGATTCAATCCGGGAGCAACTCGCCACCAACGACCCCGACAACCGCCTCATCCAGGTGCTGCGCGACAACGACACCTACGAGTGGGCGCCCGAAGCCCCCACGCTGATCTACTACTGCACGGGAGACGAGCAGGTGCCCTTCGAGAATTCCATCATCGCCGATAGCGTGATGCGGGAACTTGGTTCAACGACCGTAGTCCTGGAATCCGGAGGGCCCCGCGACCACGGGCAGTGCGTGCAACCGGCCCTGCTCACGACCCTCCAGTTTTTCGAAGCGTACGCCACGCGCGAGGCCTCTACGGCAGTGGGTCACGCCGTCAGTGTACCGGACTTCGGGATAAGCCCCAACCCGGTCGGTGCCGGATCGCGGTTGCGGCTGCACGGACTGGAGCGCTATGGCCGGATCGGCTACCAGTTGTACGATGCGGCGGGCCGCGCCGTGCAGTCCGGGGAACTGGGCGAGGACCGCAGCATCGCGCTACGCCGCGCCGGCCACCCGGGCCTGTATCTGTTGCGTGTCAGCCTTCCCGACGGCAACTTCACCGTACGCAAGGTAATGCTTCGGTAAGGGAGCCTTTTCTTTGCCGGCATGAAAATTCAGATCAGACAGGGTACCGAACGGGACCTGCCCGCCGTCCACCACCTGGTGGGCGAGCTGGCGCGCTTCGAACGGGCAGCCGACAGTTTCGTAGCTACCCAGGAGGAATACCTGGCGGATTTCCGCGATAAATTCTTTTCCGTGGTCGTGGCCGAGGACACCGAAAAGCAGCAGGTGGTCGGTATGGTGCTGTACCACTTTGCTTACAGTACGTGGAAGGGCCGCATGATCTACCTGGAAGATTTCGTGGTGGACCCCGCTTACCGCAGTGCCGGTATCGGACAGCGGCTGTGGGAAGTGCTGAAAGAAAGGGGGCGGGAACGCGGGTGCAAATTGCTCAAGTGGCAGGTGCTCGACTGGAACGAGGACGCGATCCGCTTTTACGTGCGGCAGGACGCCGAGATCGAAAAGGAATGGTACAACGGTAAGCTGACCCTCTAGGTCGTCCTTACCTTTGCGGCCATGAACATCAAGATCAGACAAGGAACCGCCCACGACCTGCCCGCCGCTTACCGCCTGGTAGGGGAACTGGCCGAGCACCTGGACGCTTCCCGCGACTTCACGGCCACCGTCGATAATTTTCGCGCCGACTTCAGTGCCGGCTTCTTCCACTTCGTCGTGGCGGAGGACATGGACGCGGAGCGGGTCATCGGCCTGGCGCTCTATAATTTCGTCTACAGCACCTGGAAGGGACGGATGATCTACCTCGAGGACCTGGTCACCGACCCCGAATACCGCGGTCAGGGTATCGGACAGCAACTCTGGGACGCCATCAAGGACCGCGGCCGGGAACGCGACTGCCAGCTGCTGAAGTGGCAGGTAGTCGAATCTGACGACGGGGCCATCCGCTTCTACAGCCGGCAGGAGGCCACCTTCGAGGAGCAGTGGTTCACGGGTAAGATCGAATTGTAGGCACTAGTAGGCACGCTCCAGCAGCCGCTCCGCCACGCCACGCAGGGCGTCCTTCCATTCGGGATCGCCGCCGACCTGCTCCAGGTGGCGGTCGGCCTCCCGCTGGAATTCGTCGCGCATCTCCCCCACCAGCCGGGGGATATCCCGCAGCTCCATCAGCTCGGTGACCCGGGCCACCTTCGGCGCGGGATCCTCAGGTTCGTGGCTGAACCAGTGGATGAGCTCCTCCCGCTCGCTGCTGTCCAGCCCCTCCACGGCCTTGATGTACAGGAAGGTCTTCTTGTTGCGGATGATATCGTTGCCGACGAGTTTGCCGGTGGCCGCGCCGTCGCCGAAGGTATCGAGCAGATCGTCGTGTAATTGGAAGGCCAGCCCGGTGAGCCGTCCGAAGGCATAAAGGTGACGGGCATCCGCGGCGCTTGCGCCGGCCGCCAGAGCCCCCATTTCCAGGGCCCCGCCGAGTAAGACCGCCGTCTTGAGCTCGATCATGTGGAGGTACTCCTCGATCGTGACGGTCTCGAGCCGCTCGAAGTCCACGTCGAACTGCTGGCCCTCGCACACGCCGGTGGCTACGCGGTTGAAGGCGGTCAGCAGGCCCGGCAGCCGTGCCGGCTCGGGCAGCCGCAGCAGTTGTTCGTAGGATTTGATGAGCAGCAGGTCG
>JBGTHX010000466.1:0-1506 GCA_041746055.1 Lewinella sp.
GCGAAAGTACCAGCCCATCGATCGGGCTCACAATCGTGGCATTCCGAAGCTCTTCCTCTGACCTCTGCAGAACCGCCTGAGCCTGAGCAACGTTTGCCTCAGCACGTGTGATTTCGGCCTTCGAGACGGCCAGGCTGCGGATCGCGGCATTCTGAGTATTGAGTGCCCGCTGATAATTCTGCTCAGCCTGTTCCAGAACAGCCTTCGCAATCAGGCCTTGCTTGTGCAACTCCATCGCCCGTTCCCAGCCGGATCGCAGAAAGGGAATCTCGGGGCCTTCTGCCTCTACCGCTGCCCGTTCCAGCGCCGCCTCTGCCGAAAGTTTGCCGGCTTCCGCGGCCTGTAGCGCTGCCCGCGTCTCCCGCACTCGCGCCGCCAACTCTTCCTTGTCCAACTCCGCTAATACCTGGCCCCGCCTGACGTATTGACCGTAATCGAAGAAGATCTCTTTCACGATGCCGCTGGCTTTTGACTTCACCTCGATCTTGGTGAGCGGCTCCACCTTCCCGGTCGCTACGACTGAGCGTGTAAGCGTGCCAAGCTCCGTCTGCGCCAGCCTTGACGGGTCAATCTGCGCCTGCGTCTGGAAGAAGCCGCCCATTATCGCGACTCCCGCCCCGATCAGGACTGCCAGCCCCAACAACCAAACCCAGCGCCACCTTCGATGCGATTTTCCTGTTTCCCGGTTCACAAAGAGAGATACGAGCCTTAAACCGATTGGTTCACGAAAACTGCCCAGAGCTGCAACCGGGCATTGCGGCACCGTGTCATGCCGGGCAGCGTCCGGAACCGGCCTAACCCTTACGATGCATAGCGGTCACTGCGTCACCAGCTCCCACAGAGATCCCATCTTTCCCAACCGCACTTGAACCTCATCCACCGATGGCACACGGGCGTTGATCTGATTCGGCGACCGGTAGAGTATGGAGGCTTTTCCTTTTCGTGAGTGCACGGTCAGCTGCTCATGCTCAGGAAATGTTCCGTATAGGACAACTGTGTTCTCGCCTGCGTACGTAACAGCCTCCACTACAGGAACTGGATCCAGGGAGAGATCCATCGGAGGGATCGGAAACCGCCCGCTTAACTCCGTAATAGCGATCTCCACCGGGCCCCGTGTGGAAGGTAGTAACACCGAATATCCGATGGGGTCGGCTTTGAACGCGGCCGGGGCCGTGCCCTCCACGTGGATTCCAGCGGCCGGAATCCGTAGCAGGATCGCATCATACGGCCCAACATCCGCAACTATGCGGCCTGATGAGTAACCCGCGCCTTCCCACCGGTCTGCCCAGTTCACATACGCTCGGAGCGCGCCAATGTCGTCCCACGACCGCACCTCCGGCAGGGTTTCAAACAGAACCCGCGAAACAATCACAGCCTTGCCGGGATTTCTGGCCTTTTTACCCAGCGCCCTCTCCCACAGCAGACGCGCCTCGCCGCTCACGCCTTCGGGCGGGACAGGCTGCTCCCTCCCACATCCAGTTACCCCGGCGGCGCCAGATATAAAGA
>JBGTHX010000467.1:0-20645 GCA_041746055.1 Lewinella sp.
CCCCGGAACGCGTTCCGGGGGGCTTTTTTCGTTTTATCTTGAGGCCCCCTGATTAAAAATCAATCATGCAGAAAGCCTTACCCTCACTTTTACTCGTTCTCCTCAGCACTTTTGCGCTCCACGGGCAACTCGTCACCACCGACCCCGCCGCTCCCGTCGCCTCCGCCCCGCTCACCATTACCTTCGATGCCAGCCTCGGCACCGCCGGGCTGAAGGATTGCGGCTGTGACGTCTACCTCCACACCGGCGTCATCACCGACGCGAGCGCCTCAGCTACCGACTGGCAGTACACGAAGACGCAGTGGGGGGTCGCCAGCGACGCCTGGAAGCTTACCCCCGTCAGCGGGGAAGCCAACAAGTACACCTATACCTTTTCCCCCTCCATCCGCGCCTACTTCGGGGTGCCTGATGACGTCGAAATCCGCCAGGTCGCCATGGTGTTCCGGGATGCCGAGGGCAACCGCGAAGGCAAGGCCTCCGGTGGCACCGACATCTACGTGAACGTGACCAACGGCGACGAACTCGCCCTGAGCCTCACCGCTACTCCCGGCGACCAGCCTTACCCCTTGGGCAAGGCCCTGCCCGTTACCGTAGGGGCCACCGCCGAGAGTGAGATCTCCCTCTACGACAACGACAGCCTGCTGACCACCGTCACGGGCACCGAACTCAACTACGACGTGCGCCTCACCGACGCCGGCAGCCATACCATCCGCGCGGTGGCCGTGGCGGACGGGCAGGAAGTGGCGGATTCCTTTCAGGTCGAGGGTGAACTGGCCGTGGAATTGTTCGCGCCCGCTAGCCCACTGGTCAGCGGATCGGTCGGCGAACCCTTCAATATCAGTGCCCTCTCGTACGTCGAGGCCGTTCTGACGGTGCGGCAGGGAGTCGATCAGATTGCCACGGCCACCGCCGATCGCATCACCACCCAGGTCAACCTGCCCGATGCGGCGGTGACCACCTACACCGTTGCCGCGGCTTACCGCGGGGACACGGCCTATACCACGGTGACCTTCATCACCGGCGGTCCGGCAGTAGCGGCCGTGCCGAACGACGCCCGGCCCGGCGCCACCCGCACCGCTGACGGTGGCCTGCTCCTGCACCTGCGCGCCCCGCAAAAATCCGACGTATTCGTGGTGGGCAACTTCAACGACTGGACGCCCGTAGCCTCGTCGCGCATGATGCGCTCCCCCAACGATACCTCCTTCTGGCTCAAGATCGAGCGGGAGGACCTGCCCGCGGAGGACCTGCTGTACCAGTACGCCGTCGACGACCAGGGCCGCTACGCCGACCCCTACAGCACGCTGGTGCTGGACCCCTTCAACGACCGCTTCATCGGCCCGGAGACTTTCGCGGGCATCCCGGCCTACCCCAACGGCCGCGCGGAGGGCATCGTGACCTGGCTGCGGCTGGACGAACCCGAGTACGCCTGGCAGGAGACCGACTTCACGGCCCCCGACCCGACGAAAATGGTGGTGTACGAGTTGCTGATCCGGGATTTCGTAGCCGCCCACGATTATAAGACGCTGACCGACACCATCGAATACCTCTCCCGCCTCGGCGTCAATACCATCGAGCTGCTGCCGGTGAGTGAGTTTGAGGGGAACATCAGCTGGGGCTACAACCCGAGCTTCCACATGGCCCTCGACAAGTACTACGGCGCACCGGAAGACCTGAAGGCCTTTATCGACGCCGCCCACGCCCGCGGGATGGCCGTGGTGCTCGACGTGGTGTATAACCACGCTTTCGGACAAAGTCCGCTCATTCAGCTGTGGCCCGGTGACGAGGTTTACTTTCCTGGTGCCGACAACCCCTACGCCAACGTGACGGCCCGCCACCCCTTCAACGTCGGCACCGACCTCAACCACGAGAGTGCCCTCACCCGGGAGTACGTCAAGACGAGCCTGCAGTACTGGCTGGAGGAATTCCACGTGGACGGCTTCCGTTTCGACCTGAGCAAGGGTTTCACCCAAAACTTCAGCAATACAGTGGAGGCCTGGAACGCCTACGACGCCGACCGGATTGACATTCTAGAAGAATACGCCGACCTGGTGTGGTCGGTGGACCCGGATACCTACGTGATTATGGAACACCTCGGCGAGAGCCGCGAGGAGAACGAACTGGCCCAGTACGGGGAGGGGATGTACTTCTGGTCCGGGTTCCAGCCGCACGACGCTTACCTGGAGGCTTCGATGGGCTACAACAGCGGCAACGGTTCCAACTTCGCCTCCGCCCTGGCGGAGAACCGCGGCTTCGACCAGCGCAGCCTGGTGGCCTATATGGAGAGCCACGACGAGGAGCGGATGATGTACAAGAACCTGCAGTTCGGGAATGCCTCGGGCGACTATTCCGTCCAGAACCTCGGCACCGCCCTGGACCGCGTGGAGCTGGCCAGCACCTTCTTCTACAGCCTGCCCGGCCCCAAGATGCTCTGGCAATTCGGGGAACTGGGTTACGACTACCCCATCAACTACTGCATCCAGGACGGCTCCGAGGATAATAATTGCCGGACGGGTCCGAAGCCGATCGTCTGGGAATACCGCAACGACCCCGACCGCCAGGACGTGTATAACACCATTTCCAACCTACTGTACCTCCGCAACAACTACGACTACTTCCACGGCAACCTGACCGACTACAACTTCACCGGCGAGATCAAGTACCTGCACCTCGACAGTGAGGATGGCCAAGCCGCGGTAGTGGGCAACTTCGGCGTCACGGCCGGTAGTGCCACCACCACCTTCCCGGCCGCCGGCACCTGGTACGACTTCTTCAGTGGGGAGACCGTGGAGGTGACCGATCCCACGGCGCCCGTGGCTCTGGCCCCCGGCGAGTACCACGTCTACCTCTCCCAGCCCGCCGACCTGGGGGGTGGCGTAATCAGCACCGGCACGAACGATGCGGCGGTGGCGCGGCTGTCGTTTAGCCTCAGTCCGAACCCCACTGCCGGCAACCTCCGTACGGCCTTTACATTGGAGCAATCCTCCCGCGTCGACATCACCCTCATCGACCTGATGGGCCGTCCGGTCCGTCAGTTGTATCAGGGAATGCTCGGGGCCGGCAACCAGCAGGTGGATGCCCGGGTCGGCGATCTGCCGGCCGGCACCTACTTCGTCCGGATCAAGGATGGGGGGCAGTCCGCGGTCCGGCCCGTGGTGATCCGCTAGATCAGCAAATGGCTACAAACGGGAAAGCCCCGGCGCTCGGTGGAGCGTCGGGGCTTTTTTAGTGGAGGCGGCGAGAGTCGAACTCGCGTCCAGCGAAAGCGCAAAGCAACTTTCTACATGCTTATTTACCAATCGAATTTTCGAGCACCGGGTAAGTATGGTAACCCACTCATTCGGTGCCTTAGATCCTTAATCTCGCTCACGACTCAGATCAGGGTCGCGGGCCAGCCCGAGGGGGTGATGATATGCGGCGCGGTGTGTATCAGGCGTCAACCACACGGCACATTAATGACAGCTAAACTGAGTTTAGGCTGCCATAGCATAGCTGGGAGTGCCAACTAAAGGGTTAATCGTTATTTTTTACGGAGTAACCAATCATGCTCCGGCATGCTTACTACAAAGCTTACTTCCCTGTCGATTCCGGTACGCCCCCGTTGGGACTCGGCACTCCGGGGAGTGCCGACCTTCTGGGAGTAAACGCCCGGGGGTGGGGCTTAGTTCTAGTCCCTTTCAATTAGTAAATGTGGAAATTCCTACTTGACCCGGGTCCGGAACATCTCCCGCCTGCCCATTTTGGTCAATAGCCAGCCCGCTAGTTCGTCGCCGGGTAAGAGCGGCCCTACCCCTTCGGGCGTGCCGGTGAAGATGAGGTCGCCCTTCTGGAGGCGGAAGAAGCGGCTGACGTACACGATCAGGTCGGTGAGCGGGAAGAGCATGTTGCGGCTGTGGCCGTGCTGCACTTCCTGCCCATTCTTTTCGAGGGCAAATTCGATGTCGTTGATGTCCGCGAAGGCGTCGGGGGCGTAGAAGTCGGCGGACAGCGGCGCGGAATCATCGAAAGCCTTGGCGATCTCCCAGGGGTGGCCCTTGTCCTTGCACTGCTGCTGCAGGTCGCGGGCGGTGAGGTCGAGGCCGAGGCCGATACTTTCCACGTAGTTCATGGCGAACTCTGGCTCCACGTGGCGGCCGTTCTTGGCGATCTTGACCACCAGTTCGACTTCGTAGTGGATATCCTGGCTAAATTCTGGGTAGAAGAAGGGCTTGTTACCGGGCAGGACGGCCGAACCGGGTTTCATAAATACGATCGGCTGGTCGGGGCGTGCGTTGCCGAGCTCGGCGGCGTGGGCGGCGTAATTGCGGCCGATGCAGATTAGTTTCATGGAGTTGAGGATATGGGATTTAGGGCCAGGGAATTAGTCCGCGGTTTGCCAGGAGGTGCCTTCTAGGTTTTTCTTGATGCGGGCTTCGATGTCGGAGGTATCGGCCGGCTCGAAGGTCCTGCCGGTGATCTGCTCGTACAGCTCGGTGTAGCGGCGGGTGACGCTGTCCACGAATTCGTCGGGCATCTCGGGCATCGTCTGTCCTTTAAGCCCGCGGAAGTCGTTGTCCATAAGCCACTCGCGGACAAATTCCTTGCTCAGTTGCTTCTGGTGCTCGCCCCGTTGCTGCCGCTCGGCGTAGCCTTCGGCGTAGAAGTATCGGCTGGAGTCGGGGGTGTGGATCTCGTCGATCAGGGTGACCTCCCCCTTCAGCAGGCCGAATTCGTACTTGGTATCTACGAGGATCAGGCCGCGCTCCGCGGCCATGGCGCTACCGCGGGAGAAGAGGCGGCGGGTGTAGTCTTCCAGTTTCCGGTAAGTAGCCTCGTCGACGATGCCGCGGCCGAGAATTTCTTCGCGGCTGATGTCTTCATCGTGGCCCGCCTCCGCCTTAGTGGCCGGGGTGATAATGGGCTCGGGAAAGGGGTCGGCTTCCTTCATCCCCTCCGGCATGGGTGCCCCGCAGAGTTGGCGCTTCCCGGCGGAGTACTCCCGCCAGCCGTGGCCGACGAGGTAGCCGCGAATGACCATCTCGATGGGGATGGGCTCACAGGCGCGGCCTACGGCTACGTTGGGATCGGGATTGGACTCGAGCCAGTTGGGGCAGATGTCGCGGGTGGATGCCAAAAAGTGGGCCGCGATCTGGTTGAGGATCTGCCCCTTGTGGGGGATGGCGCGCGGCAGCACGAAATCAAAGGAGCTGATGCGGTCGCTGGCCACCATCATTAATTTGTCGCCGCGCTGGTACACGTCGCGGACCTTTCCGCGGTACAGCCTGGCCGGGGGGACGAAGGTGAAGTGGGTTTCGCGGAGGGCCTGGGCCATGACGGGTGGGTTTGAGGCAATATTACGGAAAAGGCCCGACCGGATACCGATCGGGCCTTTTCCGGCAATTGTTGAACCGGGCTTACGCCTGGTGGGAGTGTTTGCTCTTGTGCTTGCGGATCTGCCGCCGCAGGGCTTCGGTCACTTCGGCCGTGGCCCGCTCGATGCTCTCGTCGGTGTGATTGGCGAAGAGGTCGTTGCCCGGGATGGCGAGGCGGATTTCTACGGTGTGGCCGTTGGCGGCACTGCCATCGTCTTCCTTGATGAATACTTCCGCCCGCTCAATACGGTCGAAGTAGGTTTCCAGCTTATTCACTTTCTCGTTGATGACGGCGAGGGTGGCGTCCGATAGTTCGGAAGACTTATGGATGATAACCTGCATGCTTGCTTTGGTTTTGGTAATGAAATAAGGGTAAGCTACGCATAGCCTAACTTGCGGCCCGCCGGAGCGCACCGCTGTCACAGGGTAACCGCCCCGCTCCCGTTTTCGTTCGCCTGCTCCATGTCCGATCCCCCGCTCACCTTCGTCGACTTCGCAGGCCACCACCTGGCTACCCTTTCGTACCCCCACCCCGCCCCTACACGGCTGCCGGTGGTCTGGATTCACGGTCTCACGGCCAGTCTGCGCTTCTGGAAAACCGGCATGTTTCCCGAAGTGGAGGCGGAACGGAGCTGGTACTCCGTGAGTCTGCCCCTCCACTACCCCAGCACCTACGCCGGAAAATTTACCGCGGATAGCCTCGACGAATACATCCTCGCCGACCTGATCCGCGAGGCCGTTAATCAGGTAGTGCCCGAAGGGCAGTTCCACCTGGTCGGCTACTCCCTGGGGGGCTTCGCGGCGCTCAATTACGCGGCCAAGTACCCGGACCGCGTCGCTTCGGTGATCAGCATCGGGGGATTCATGACCGGCCGCGCCCGCGGACTGGAAGCCGTATTGCAGTTCCTGTCACGGGGCGAGCTGATCCGGCGCGCCATGTTCCGCCTAAGCTGGTGGGTGCTGCAGCGTCATGTCCTCTTCCTCAAGCTGGCCACGATCTTCTACGCCCGCCGGTGGCGGCGGCTGCTGAGCTATCCCTACCTCGATCCGACCTTGCGCGACATCTTTCCCGACGTCCGCCGCCACTCCATCAGCGGACAGCGCGCCATGTTCCGCTATCTGCTGGATATGGACCTCATGGACGAGATCGACCACATCCATACCCCGGTGCTGGTCATCGCCGGTACCCTCGACCCCATTATCCCCTACGCCCACCAGCGGGATTACGCCGAACGGCTGCCGAACGCCGAATTGGTGAGCCTGGAAGGAGCGGGCCACGTGGCCTTCGCCGAGGCTCCGGGTGAATTCCGGCGGGCGGTGCTCAGCTGGCTAGCTCGATACGGCTGAAGCCGTTGCCCTGGGGCTTCACGCGGATCTGGCACACCACCCGCTCGCGCAACTGGGGGACGTGGCTGATGATGCCGATGGTCTTTCCCTGGGCGCGGAGTTGCTCGAGGGTGACCATCGCCTGGTCGAGGGTCTTGCCGTCCAGCGTGCCGAATCCCTCATCGATGAACAGCGACTGGATCGAGAGCTGTCCGCTGGCCAGATCCGACAGCCCAAGCGCCAGGGCCAGGCTGATCAGGAAGCTTTCCCCGCCGCTGAGGGTGGACATGAGCCGGCGGTTGTCATTCATGTAGGTATCCACGATCTCCAGTTCGAGCTCCTCCTTCCCCCCGGGCAGCGGCGGTGCGTACGCCATGCGGTACCGCGGATTGATGGTGGCCAGATGCCGGTTGCCCATATCCACCAGCCGTCGCAGGGTGAGACTCTGGGCGTAGCCGCGGAATTTCTTCCCGTCGGCCGAACCGATCAGCTCGTTCAGCCGGTCCCAGCGGTCACGTTCCGCGGACAGTCCGGCCAGTCGTTCGGTGAGTTCCACCTGCCGATTTCGGTTTTCGTCGTCCTGTTCCCGCCGCAGCAGCAGCCGGCCCACCTCCTGTTCTCGTTGGCTGATCCGTTCCTCCCCCTGCCGGGCGGCGGCGCGGAGCTCCTCGACGGGTGGCAATTCTATCGCCTCGGCGCGTAGCCGCTCCACCTGGGCAGATTGCTGCTTTTCCAGGGTGCGGGCCGTGCCCAACTCCTGGTCGGCCCGCGTACGCGTGGCGCGTAGGGCTACCGCTTCCGAAGCGTCGAGCAGGGCGGCCCTGGCCCGCTCGGCGGTGTAGCCCGTTGGGGACAGGCCCTCCGTGAGCCGGACGGTAAGTTCCCCCTGCTGTTCGGCCTGCTGCCGTTCCTGTTCGCGGAGGACCGTCAGCCGCTCGGTAAGCCGCGCGACCTCCGTGGTCAGCAACTGTTCCGCCTTTTCCTGATCGGACAATTTCCGGCGCAATTCCCTTTCCTCCAGCTGCCACGCGTTCCGGCACTGCCGGCTGCCGCGATCGGGACCCAGTAGCTGGGTCAGGGCTTCCCCATCCGCCAGGATCCGGGAGTCCAGCTGGGTGAGTTCGGTGGCCACCTCCTCTGCCTGCTGTTGGGTGGTCAGGAGGTCGGCGGAGCGCCGGGCGGCGGTCACCCGGGCTCCTTCGAGTTGGGGCAGCTTGGTCCGCAACGCGCGCAATTCCTCCAAACGGGCCTGCTGCTCCGTATACCGTTCGCCGGCTTCCCGGCTGGCGGCGGTGAGTTCTTCCACGCTCAGCGGCTCCGGCTCACTCACTTCCCCGGTGAGTTCCTCGGTCTTGGCTACGAGTTCGTGTACCTGCCGGTCGGCGTCGGCGAAGGTCTTTGCGTCAGCAGTTTCCCGGATCTCCGCGGCCGTCAGCGCATTCGAGGCCTCGGTCAGGGCCCGGTTCAGGGTTTCCATCTCATCCTCTCCGGCGGCCGCCTCGGCCAGGAGGGGGTGGTGGGTACTCCCGCAGAGCGGACAGGGGTCCCCATTGCTCAGTTGCCGCCGGTGGGTTACCAGGCTGGCGCGGAGCCGGGCGTTCTGGATCTGTACTTCGACCAGTTTAACGCGGCCTTCCTCCGTCTTCATGATCGCATGAGCAGCCTCCCAGGTCAGCCGTGCGGTATCGCGGGCCGATCGCTTGGTCTCCAGTTGTTGGTGGAGCAGAGACAGACGGTCCTGCCGCTTGCGTTGCACCATCCGTTCGCGGAGGTCGGTGAGGCGCTGGCTGCACTCCGGGACCGTCCGCTCCAGCCCGGCCAATTGTTCCTCCAGCACTTCCGGGCTGTAGCCGGAGAGTTCCTTTTCCAGCTGGTCCACCGACGCCTGGGCCGACTGTAACTCGGATTCCTGTTCGGTGCGGGTACGCAGGTGCGAGGCCTGTTGGGCCGCGGCGCGGCGGTGGTCCTGCCGCAGGAGATCAAGCCGGTTTTCGATCCGCTCCGCTTCTTCCAGGAGGTGGTCCCGTTGCGGCTGGGCGTCCACGAAGACCGAAAGGGCTTCGCGCAGGGCATTCGTAATGGCGCGGGCGTCCACGAGGTGCTGCTCCGCTTCGTTGCTTTCCTTTACCAACCGCGTCAATCCCTCGCGCGCGGCGATCAGGGAGGCGCGCAAATTCTCCTCGGCCAGGAGATCCGCGCGGAAGGCTTCGAGTCCCTCGCTTGCTACCAGCCGACGGCGCTCGGCGGCCAGCGCTTCCCAGGCTTCCCGTGCCCTGGCGTGTTGGGCGCTCGCCTGCCCCAGCTCCGCTTCGGCCCGCTCCCGGGCCTCGTGGCGACCGAGATCGCGAAGCAGGCGCGCCTGCTCTTCCTTCAGGGTGTCCACCGCCGCCCTACCCTGGGCCAGATCACGGTCGAGCCCTTCGCGCACCTCCTCTGCGAGCGGCGGGTCGTGGGCCAGCGAGTCGCTGACTTTGCGGTGAGCTTCGCGGGTCTCCTTCGCGCGGAGAAAAGCCGCCTCGCTGAGGTCGCGGTAAAGTTCCGTGCCGGTGATCTGCTCGAGTATCTCGGCCTTTTCGTCGGGTCTCGACTTCAGGAAGCGGTCGAAGGCACCCTGGGTCAGCATAACGGAGCGGACGAAGCGGTCGTAATCCAGGCCCAGGACGGCGACGGTCTGCTCGTCGATCTCCCGCTTTTTGGTAGCCAGGATCTCGTAGGTCTCGGTCACCGGGTCATAGCGACTGAATTCCCGCTCCGTGGCCAGGAGATTGTTGACAGCTTTATTATGGGCGCGGCGCCGGCGCCAGACGCTGCGGTAGCGGTGCCCCCCGGTGGCGAATTCCACTTCCGCCCGGCAGGTAGCCGTCCCGTGGGTCATGACGGTGGCCACCTCCCGCTTGGCGTCGGTGTGGTCGCGATTGCGCTCCGTCAGTCCGAAGATGGCCAGGGTGATCGCATCCAGGATAGTGGTCTTGCCCGCCCCGGTGGCGCCCACGATGGCGTAGAGGGGATTGTCCGAAAGCGGAGGCACGGTGAAGTCGATGAGGTGCTCGCCCCGCAGGGAATTCAGGTTCTCGATGCCGATACGGAGGATCCTCATGCGCGCGACCGTTCTTCCATCCAATTGCGGAGCCCGGCAAAGTCCTCCTGCAGTTCATCCACCGTGTCCGGGTCGTACCCGCGCGACCGGCAGAGGTCCGCAAAGATTTCCTCCGGCCGCACTTCGTCCAGCTGCCGGTTGTCGGTAACCGGCCCGTCCGATTCGATAGCCGTTATCCGTTCCGTTCCGAGCCGCAGGATCTCCAGCGGCGCGACTCCTTCCTCCGTGGCGTTCGCCCCCCGGACGATTGCGGTCAGCGTCTCATACAGATTGGGCAGAGGACGGTCGGAGAACACCTTCACTTCCGCCCAGGCGGTCGGGCCTTCGCGTGGGGTCGCTACGGCCGTGAGCAAGCCCGCTTTGACCTCCTCCAGCGTACCGTGTAGCCGGTAGAGAGGCCGTCCGGCGGGGACTTCGATTTTCCGGCTGGTCACGGCCTCTCCCGCCCCGGCGATCTCTACCAGCCGGACGGTGCGGGCGCGCTGTCCCTCCACGAAGGTCAGGGGAATGAGGCTCCCCGCGTAGCGCACGTGGTTCAGGTCACCGACGTGCTGGGCGCGGTGAATGTGGCCCAGGGCTACGTAGTCGAAGCAGTCGGGAAACTGTGCGGCCTGAATATTCTGCTCGTCTGCCTGGTAGATATAGGTGGGCTTCTCCGCGTCTTCCTCGGCTCCCCCCGCGTAGAGGTGGCCGGTGGCGAGGATCGGGTGCCGCGTTTCCGCCCGGGCCCGGCACGCGGCGGCCCCGGCCTCGGAAAAGTAGGTTAGGATGCCCTGGCGGAGGGCATCGAGACGGTCTTCCACGGATTCCCCGAAGGAGGCCGTCCGAAGGTCCCGCTCCCGCAAATAGGGAATGGCGGCCACGATCAGGCCCTCCCCGTCGAGGTCGATGCGGATGATGCGGTCATCGGGATTAAGGCGCGCGGCGCCGATGACGTGCAGTTGCAGCGCCTGCATCAGTCCGCGGGGCGCATCCAGCATGGAGGGGGAATCGTGGTTACCGCCGACGATCACGGCCGCACGGCAGCGCCCGTGTACGAGCCGCGTCAGAAAATCGAAGTAGAGTTCCCGGGCCTGGTTACTGGGGTTGCTGATGTCGAATACGTCACCCGCGACCACGAGGACGTCCACTTCCTCCTCCTCGATCACCCCCAGCAACCAGTCGAGGGCGGCACGGTGTTCCTCCGTGCGGTCGCGGTTGTAGAGGCGGTGGCCCAGGTGCCAGTCGGCGGTGTGAAGAATGCGCATCAGTCGTGGCCGGTGAATTTGCGGTGGGCGGCGTTGCCGCGGTAGAAGGGGGGATAATCGCCGTGGGGAATTTCCGCCCTTCCGCTCACGCTCTGCTGGTACTCATAGGTGGTGGCGCGGAATTGTCCGCCCCCGGCGACGCGCACCTCGATCGTGATCTTCCGGTAGTCTTCCGTGGCGAGGCCCGATACCCCTTCGTAGGAGTCCAGCAACTGCCAGGTCTCTTCGGCTTCTTCCGCGTTGATCTTGTAGAGCTCACCCTTTACGGTACCGCCGCCGCTAACGAATCCGGGATAGCCGCCCAGGTCCAAGATCCGGCCGGCAGCCGTGGCCTTGCCGACGAGCGCGGCGCGGCGGCGCAGGAATTTGCTCATACTGGATGGGATATCGCTGCGGAGGGTTCCATAAACGAAGAGGTATTCCGGGGTGTTGCTCATGAGGCGGGGCTTAGGGGGTGGCGACTCCGGTAGGCGGCCGCCAGGTCGAGGTGGTAGCGGAGGACCACCCCTTCGGAGTAGTGGTCGGCAATGTACGCCAGGATGGCTTTGTCCCCGCCACCGGACCCGACGGAGCGGGTGGCCTCATCGATCCAGTCGAGGCTCTGCCCCGGCAGGAGGTCGGTGATCTCCAGGTCATGTCCCTCGCGGTAAGCCTGCGCCAGGTGACCGTAGGTGGCGGTGGCGGTGGCGGTCTGCCGGTGTTCCCGCGCGATGTCCCGCACGCTGGCCCCGCCCTGGTAGGCGCGGTACACGGATAGGAAAGCAGGCTCCGCGGCTGGCCTGACCGCCGCGGCCGGGGGGGCGTCTCCGCCGGAGAAGCCCCGGATAGCCTGCAGGAAGTGGTCTCCGAAGCGGGCCAGCTTCACCTCCCCCACCCCGGAGATGCGTGACAGGCCCCGCGGGTCCGTGGGGGCCGCGGCGGCCATCTCTTCCAGGGTCTTGTCGGAGAAGATGAGATAGGGCGGAATGGCGGCCTCGCGGGCGAGGTTGCGGCGTACTTCCCGCAGGACGTCGAAGAGACCGTTGCGGCTGCGGGGCGCGGCGGCGCGTTTGGCCGTACGGTCCTCTTCCTCCTTCTTGCGATCGCGGATGGTCTGAAACTTCACCAGCTCTACTTTCTCCCCGTCGAAGAGCACCCGCCGGGCGGCGGGGGCGAGGCGGAGCTTGTGGTAATCCTCGTGGGCCACGTAGAGATAGCCCAGGCTGATCAGCTGGCTGAAGTACTGGTTCCAATCGTAGACCGACATATCGCGGCCGGCGCCGTAGGTCTTGACCTGGTCGTAGCCCTGGCGGATGACGTCCTGGCGGCTGGAGCCGCGCAGCACGTCGATGGTCATACCGATGCCGACCGACTGCTGCAGCCGCGCCACGGCGCTCAGGGCCTTCTGGGCGATCACCGTGCCGTCGAAGCGCTCGGGCGGATTGGCGCAGACGTCACAGTTGCCGCAATCTTCGCTGTGGTCCTCGCTGAAGTAGTTCAGCAGGATGCGGCGGCGACAGGCCAGGCTCTCGGCGTACTCCTTCATGCGCTCCAGTTTGGCGAGCTGGATGTCGGCGTTCCCCGCCCCGGAGATCATATCCTTCAGGGTGGTGTAGTCGTTGTAGGAATAGAAGAGCAAGGTATCCGCCTCGGTGCCGTCGCGCCCGGCGCGACCGATCTCCTGGTAGTAGTTCTCCAGGTTCTTGGGCATGGTGTAGTGGATTACCCAGCGCACGTTGCTCTTGTCGATGCCCATGCCGAAAGCGATGGTGGCACAGACGATGAGCGTCTTGTCGTTGATGAAGTCGGCCTGCACCTCCGCCCGGCGGTCGGCGCTCAGGCCGGCGTGGTAGGCCTCCGCGTTATAGCCGGCCTCCCGCAGTTTATCGGCGAGCTGCTCGGTCTGCCGGCGGCTGAGGCAGTACACGATGCCGGCCCGGTCGGGGCGCTCCCGGATGAAGCGGATGATCTGTTCACGCCGCTTCTGGCCGGGTCGCACCTCCAGGCGCAGGTTAGGCCGGTTGAAAGAGGCAATGAACTGTTTGGCCTCCGGGATACCGAGTTGCTCAGCCATATCCCGGCGGGTGAGCCGGTCCGCCGTGGCGGTAAGCGCCAGCACGGGCACCCCCGCGAAGGCCGTCTTCAGCTGGCGGAGCATGGTGTATTCGGGGCGGAAATCGTGGCCCCAGGCGGAGATGCAGTGGGCCTCGTCAATGGCGAAGAGGCACACGTTGCGGCGGCGCAGGAAGCCGAAGAAGCCGGGGGACAGCAGCTTCTCCGGGCTCACGTACAACAGATGCAACTCGCCGGATTCGTAGGCCTGCTCGACGCGGTGGCTCTCCTCGCCCCGCTGGCTACTGTTGAGGAAGGCGGCGCGGATGCCCAGGGCGTTGAGCCCGTCTACCTGGTCCTTCATGAGCGATATCAGCGGGCTGACGACCACGGCCGTACCCTTCATCGTCACGGCGGGGATCTGAAAGCACATCGACTTACCTCCGCCGGTGGGCATGAGCACGATGGCGTCGTTACCCGCATAGACGTGCTCGATCACCGACAGCTGCAGCGGCCGGAAATCATCGTACCCGAAATACTTTTTAAGGGCCGTGCGGGCCTGGACGGAAGTCATTGCTTTCTCTTTGTGGCGGGACCGGCAAATATTACAAATTGTTTTACAAAAAGCAAGGCTGTTTGAAATTTAAAAATGTAAACCTTAATTTTGAACCTGCGGTGGGAACGGTTAATTTTAGCTTTTGAGATGGCTGATCGCTTCTGGAACCGGCAAATCAATCGCGTAGAACGCGCGGGCAACGATGATTTTTTACTCATCCTTACGGGTGGGGCAAGCGCCTACGCCACCCATGAGTTGCACCACCTGCTACGCCGGCTCCGGCTGGAACGGATGAAACTGGGGCAGGTACGCCGCAGCGTCTTTCGTCTCTCCGCCTGCGTACCCCTGATGCTTTTCGTGGCCTGCATCGGTGCTTTACTCAGCTGGCAACCCGTTGTTTACGGCACCCTGGCAGCGCTGGTGTTCCTGACGGTCCTGCTGGTGGGCGTGACCGGCTACGTGAGCGGCCGCTACTCCTGTCACGACCGCGGCAAGCGCCTCCGCTGCATCATCCAGCAGGAGCTGGAGCGGCGGCGCAAGGACGTGGGTGCCCTATAATCAACCTTTTCCCGCAAACGTAATGGCGTTTTTCCCGTTTATCGGGAAAACCTCACCCTATGCTCTCGCTTACCCTAAGGCGACTACTGCCGCTATTTTTGGTCGGCTGGTCCGCCCTCCTCTTGGCCCAGGCCCCCTCCATTGAATTTACCGAGTACGAACTGGATAACGGGCTGAAGGTCATTCTGCACCAGGACGAATCCACGCCCATCGTGGCCGTGTCGATCATGTACCAGGTAGGCGGCAAGGACAGCTTCCAGGGACGTACCGGGTTCGCCCACTTCTTCGAGCACCTGCTATTTGAAGGCAGCGAAAACATCGGACGCGGGGAGATTGACGATTACGTACAAGCAGCCGGCGGCGCACTCAATGCGAACACCAGCCTCGACCGCACCTATTACTACGAGATCCTGCCCAGCAATCAGCTGGCCCTTGGACTGTGGATCGAAAGCGAGCGGCTGCTGCACGCGCGCGTCCAGACCGAAGGCGTGGAAACCCAGCGGGAGGTCGTCAAGGAGGAGCGCCGGCAGAGCTACGACAACCGGCCCTACGGCACCCTCACCATGGAGCTCTATAAGCGCGCCTTCAGGGAGCACCCCTACAAGGATCCGAATATCGGCTACATGGACGACCTGAATAATGCCGCCATGGAGGACTTCCAGAACTTCTACAAATCCTACTACGTCCCCAACAACGCGATCCTGAGCATCGCCGGCGACCTCGACCTGGAGGAAACCAAGGCGCTCATCCACAAGTACTTCAGCGATATCCCCCGGGGAGCCGTACCACCCCGCGTGGAGGTGGTGGAAGCCCCGCTCGGCGGTGAAGTGCGCGACACCGTGTACGACAAGGTGCCCCTCCCCGCCCTGATCATGGGCTACCGGACCGTGGCGCGCACCAACCCCGACTACTACGCCATCAGCATGATGAACCAGGTGCTGAGCCAGGGACAGAGCAGCCGCCTGAACAAGTCGCTGGTCGACGAGCAGGAATTGGCCGTCCAGGTGGGCAGCTTCCCCTCCTCCAACCAGGATCCCGGACTGGCCATCGCCTTCGCCCTGGCCCGCCCCGGCACCGCCGATTTGGTGCCCATCGAACGGGCCTTCGACGCCGAGATCGAGCGGCTGCAGACGGAACTGATCTCCGACCGGGAGCTTGAAAAACTCCGCAACCAGATCGAGGTGAGCGCCATCAGCGGCTACGGCAGCGTGGCGGGCATCGCCGAGAGCCTGGCCGACGATGAAATGTTCCTGGGCGACGCCAACCTCATTAACACC
The DNA here is from genome assembly GCA_041746055.1 of Lewinella sp. Classification (GTDB taxonomy): domain Bacteria; phylum Bacteroidota; class Bacteroidia; order Chitinophagales; family Saprospiraceae; genus Neolewinella. The sequence continues at coordinate 15,441 of JBGTHX010000467.1, forward strand.
GAAACCCAGCGCTACCTGGACGTTACCAAAGAGGACATCCGCCGGGTGGCCCGCGAGTACTACACCAAGGACAACCGCGTCGTGCTGTACTGGCTGCCCGAGCCCTCCAGCCGCTAACCCACCCCTCACCCCCCAAAGAAAACAAGCATGACACGCATCATACCCAACTTAGCGGCGCTTTTCCTACTTCTGATCGCCGCCTGTAGTACACCCAAGACCACGGCGGGTCCGTCCCCGGCCACCCCGGAAGCCGTAGTGGAGCAGGATTTCCGGGCCACCGCCCCCCAGCCCGGCCCGGCCCCCGAGATCAGGCTCGGCGACTTTGAAGATTTCACCCTCGACAACGGCCTACAGGTCGTACTGGTGGAGAACCATAAGCTGCCCCGCGTGAGCTACCAGCTTTTTGTGGACGTCCCACCCCACCTGGAAGGCAAGTACGCCGGTACTCAAGACCTGCTCGGCAGCATGCTGCGGCGGGCTACCACCGATATGACGAAGGAAGAAATCGACGAGGCCATTGACTTCATCGGGGCTTCCCTCAGCACCAGCGGATCCGGCGCGTACGCCTCCACCATCACCAAGTACAAGGAGGAGGTAATGAAGCTGATGTCCGACGTGATCCTGAAGGCCGCATTCCCGGAAACGGAATTCGCCAAGGTGAAGGAGGACACCCGCGCGGCCCTGGCTCAGGAACTCAGCAACCCCGACGCCATCGCCAGCCGGGTGCGCCAGGCCCTCACCTACGGCACCAGCCACCCCTACGGTGAGCTGATGACCGAGTCGTCACTCGACAGCGTGACGCTGGACGTGGTGCGCCATGCCTACGAGACCTATTTCGTACCTAACCGCAGCTACCTGGTGATGGTCGGCGACCTCACGCCCGCCGAAGCGCGGCAACTGGCCGGTGACTACTTCAGCGCCTGGCAACCTAAGGAAGTGGCTGCCCCCACCTTTCCCACCCCCCAGGCTCCCCAGGGCGTGACGGTGAACTTCGTCTCCCGCCCCGGTGCGGTACAGTCGAACGTCATCTTCTCCGACCCGATCCAGCTGGAGCCCGGCACCAAGGAAAGCATCCGCGCCAACCTACTTAACATCGCCCTGGGCAGCGGCTTCAACGGCCGGCTGTTCGCCAACCTGCGGGAGGATAAGGGCTACACCTACGGCGCCTACTCCAGTATCGGCGATGACCCGCTGGTGGGTAACTTCCGGGCCTACGCCAACGTGCGCAACGAGGTGACCGACTCGGCCGTGACCCAGTTCGTCTACGAGCTCGACCGCATCGCCGCGGAGCCGCTGGATTCCACCGAACTGGCCAACGCCAAGATGCAGATCGCCGGCTCCTTCGGCCGCGCCCTGGAGAGTCCACAGCGCATCGCGGGCTACGCCCTGAACACCATTCGATACGATCTTGACCGCGACTTCTACCCCAATTACCTGCAGGTGGTGCAGCAGAGCAGCCTCAACGACGTGAGCGAAGTGGCCCGTGAGCTCATCACGCCAAAGAACATGCACATCATCGTCGTCGGCGATCCCGCCGAGGCGGAAAAGCTGGCCCAGTTCGCCACCAGCGGAAAGGTCAATTACTACGACGCCAACGGACAAGCGGTGAGTAGCGACCGGATGGAAACGCCCGGCGACCTTACCCCGGAAAGCGTGCTGAATGGTTACTTCGAAGCCATCGGCGGTAAGCAGGCGGCCCTGGACGTCCGGAACATTTCCGTCACGCTGGAGGGCTCGGTACAGGGGCAGACGCTGACCCAGACCATGGTCACCACGAACGACAACCGCATGAGCAGCCAGACCACCATGAGCGGGATGACCGTGGCCGACCAGCGCTACGCCGACGGCAAAGCCGTGGTGAAGCAGATGGGACAACCCATGGACCTCCCCGAAGCAGCCGTGCAGGCCATGGCCGAACAGGCGGTCACCTTCCCCGAGCTCGGGTATCTCGACCGTCTCGACCAGATCGAGATCGAGGGTACCGAAATGGTCGATGGATCACCCGCGGTAGTACTCGCCGTGAACGGTCCCACCGGTACGGTGCGGGAATACTACGATGCCGAATCGATGCTGAAGGTCCGTACCGCGCGGCAACAGGGTCCGCAGACCATCACCCAGACACTTTCCGACTACCAGCCCCAGGACGGGATCCTCTACCCGCGCACCATAGTGCTGGAGGGGATGCTACCCATTCCGCTGAACCTGAAGGTGACGGAGCTCTCGCTGAACGATGAGCTGGAGGACTCGCTGTTTTCGGTAGAGTAGCTACCACCTCCACGCTACCTGCTACACCCCGTACTTCACGATGCAGTAGATCGCACGCACCCCGTCGCGCCAGCCGATCTTCTTGCCTTCGGCGTAGGTACGGCCGTAGTAGCTGATGCCTACCTCGTAGATCCGCACATTGGGCAGGCGGCTGATCTTGGCCGTCACTTCGGGTTCGAAGCCGAAGCGCTGCTCACGCAGGGTGAGGGACTGCAGCAGATCCGTCCGGAACAGTTTGTAGCAAGTCTCCATATCCGTCAGGTTGAGGTTGTTGAAGGCGTTGCTGAGGGTGGTCAGGAACTTATTGCCGATGGTGTGCCAGAAGAAGAGGATGCGGTGGGGCTTGCTTCCCATGAAGCGGCTGCCGTAGACCACGTCGGCGAAGCCGTCGAGAATGGGTTGCAGCAGGTCGTTATACTCCCGGGGGTCGTACTCGAGGTCGGCATCCTGGATGATGGTATAATCGCCGGTCGCCAGGGCGATGCCCGAATGCAGGGCGGCTCCCTTGCCCCGGTTCACGGGATGGCAGTGGTAGCGCAGCGGCAGTTCGGGGTGGGCATCGACGTACCGCCGGACGGCGGCCTCTGTATCGTCGGTGGAGCAATCATTGACGACGATCAATTCCTTGCGGAAATCGCCGATCAGCTCAACGGCCCGGATCCGGTCGAGGATTCGGTGGATGGTACGCCCTTCGTTGAAGGCGGGGACGACAATGGACAGCGTCGGGGGACGGTTCACATCAGGCGTAAAGGAGGGCGATAAGCAATAGAACTACGAACAGCTTACCACAGAGTTCGTCAAATTTTACCACGGCGTGTCGATTTCAGTGAGGTCATTTCCCATAGGAGTGCACAAACCTCCCCGGCGAAAATTCAAAAAGTGTTGTTCAAATGCGGTTGATCGTTTGGTCGAACGGTGGCAACCCTGGTGTGTTCGGGCCGCAAGATCAAAAATAATCCCCACACCCGGCGGGTAAATTTCGCCCGGACCTTATGACGCGGCCCGGATACGGGAAGGCGGCGCCCGGCTTACCTTCGCCGTATGACCTGGATTCTCCTGGCGAAAGCCCTGCACGTCGTCGGATTCGTGAGTTGGTTCGCCGGACTCTTCTTTCTCGGCCGCCTGCTGGTGAACCACGCGGAAACCGACCGGGTAGCAGCCTCCGACCGGCCGGATGCCGCGCTGCGGGCGGAGGTACTGCGGGAGGAATACTGCGGCATGGAGGACCGGGTGTACCGCATCATCACCAATCCGGCCATGATGGTGACGGTGGCGGGCGGCCTGCTGATGGTGGCCCTCAACCCCGGTTACCTGAGCAGCGGCACCCCCGGATGGCTGTGGGTAAAACTGGCCTTCGTAGCCGGACTGATCGGCTACCAGGTGTACACTAAGGTGAAGATCATGCGCCCCATGCAGGCCGGCGCCCGGCCGTTCTCCCCCTGGAAACTGCGGCTTTGGAACGAAGTGCCGACTTTCTTCTTGGTAAGTATCGTATTTACAGCCGTTTACGGTAAAGTGGGAGCGCTGAATTATCTTTACCTTGGCATCGGCGTCCTGCTGTTTTGCCTCCTGGTCTACCGGGGGGCGATAGCCTACCGCAACCGCCGGGCCGACGTGTAACACCTGATTCACCCTATAGCTTTCCCTACCCCATGATCCATTTAGGAATTATTGAAGACGAGCCCATCATGCTCGCCAGCATCGAAGAATGTTTTGAGGCCAACCGCGACGTGCGCGTGGAACTCGCGGCCACCAGCGTAGAACAGTTCCTCAGCCGCCTGCCCGCCAGCAGCCCCCTCAACACGCTGCTGCTCGACATCATGCTTCCGGGCATGGACGGTATCTCCGGCATCCCGCGGCTGCTGGAGCGCTGGCCCGCGATGGATATCATCATGCTCACCAACAGTGACGAGAGCGACAACATCTTCCGGGCCCTCCAGGCCGGGGCGGTGGGCTACATCTCCAAGCGGCGCGTCAACCCCAGTATCATCCGGGACGCCGTGCACACCGTCAACCGCGGTGGCAGCTACATGAGCCCAAGTATCGCGCGGCAGGTGGTAGCCTTCCACAATACCCAGCGTAAAAAATCCAGTGTGGCAGCCGCCGACCAGTTAACCGCCCGGCAGCTCGATATCGTACAGGGACTGGTCGACAACCTCAGCTACCGCGAGATCGGCGAGCGGCTCGACATCAGCATCGAGACCGTCCGTGACCACATCAAGAATATCTACCGCAAGTTGCAGGTCAACAGCAAAATGGAGGTGGTACACAAGAAGCTGAAGGGAGAGATCTGAGCGCGGGTCGGCGTGGTAGTACGACAGAGGATGCTTCCTTCCGGAACAGAGTGCGTATAATCGCAACACCTTCCGCACTACCTTAAGACTCCGATCATGCCCGAAGAACACCTCATTGCCTACGTAGGCGAGCTCATCGGCACCGCCATTCTGGTCCTGCTGGGCAACGGCGTAGTGGCCAACGTGCTGCTGGCCAAAACCAAGGGGCACAACGGAGGGCTCATCGTCATCGCCTTCGCCTGGGCCATCGCGGTCTTCACCGCCGTATTCATCACGGCACCGCTGTCGGGGGCCCACCTGAATCCGGCCGTTACCCTCGGACTGGCCCTCGCGGGTAAATTCTCCTGGGCGCTGCTGCCGGGCTACCTTATCGCCCAGCTGATCGGTGCCTATCTCGGACAGGTCTTCGTCGTTCTGGCCTACCGCGACCACTATGCCGCTACCGAAGACAACGGACTCATCCTTGCCACCTTCAGCACCGACCCCGCCATTCCCCGTACCTCCTCCAACCTGATGACGGAGGCCATTGGAACTTTCGTGCTGGTCTTCGCGGTGCTATACATCACGGGGCCGAAATTCGGGGAGTCTCCGGGGAGCCTCGGAGCCCTGGATGCCCTCCCGGTGGCGCTGGTGGTGCTCGGCATCG
>JBGTHX010000468.1:0-5958 GCA_041746055.1 Lewinella sp.
AGCGGGTCTTCGCAGGCCACGGGATCCAGGTTGCCGGTCACCCCTTTGACGGTGGAGACAATGGTGGTAGCCCCCGTATTAGCTGCATAGTCCGGCAGGGCGTCCGGGTCAATGAATTTGGTCTTGCTCTGCGCGAGAACCTCGCGGAAGGCGGCTTCCCATACTTCCGGTTCGCGCGGGGGATCGGGGGGCAGGCCCGGCAGGGCACGGGGCCCCGGTTTAGTGGCGCGGATGGCCCGCAGGATATTCTCTTTGCTGCTCACGCCTCTGTTTTTTTCCGGTTGTCGTACCACTCCTTGAAGCTCTGGGCGGGAATCTCGGGCAGTTCCCGGCTTTCGCCCCAGGGGTTCATGCGATTGTACACGAGGGCGCGGGGAGCGAAGCGCAGGGCTACGCGGGCGGCCTTGCCCATGAAGTTGTAGGCGCCCGCACGGCTCAGTACCTCACCGGCGCCCAGCAGGGGTAATCGTTTACCGGTCGCCAGGTGACCCTCTTCGCTCACGATTTGTCGCCACTTATAGAGTTGCTCGTGAATATCGATCTTGACCGGACATACGTCTGAGCAGCTTCCGCAGAGCGTGGACGCGAAGGCCAGGTCGCCGTGCTTTTTGAGGTCCTTGCCCGGCGAGAGAATGCTGCCGATGGGCCCGGGGATGGTGTGGTCGTAACTATGCCCCCCGCTGCGGCGGTAGATCGGGCAGGTATTCATGCAGGCCCCGCAGCGGATGCACTTCAGGCTGCTGCGGAAATCCTCCCGCCCCAGCTGCTTCGTGCGCCCGTTGTCGACGATCACCACGTGCATCTCTCCGCCGGGCTTCGGACGGTGGTGGTGACTGGTATATATGGTCACCGGCTGCCCGGTAGCGCTGCGGGCCAGCAGCCGGGTGAACACCCCGAGGTGCTCGGCCCGCGGGATCACCTTCTCGATGCCCATGCAGTGGATCTGTACCGTAGCCAGGTGGACGCCCATGTCGGCGTTCCCCTCGTTGGTGCAGACGACAATGCCACCGGTCTCCGCCACGGCGAAGTTAACGCCGGTGATGGCCGCCTTCGCGGCCAGGAATTTCTCGCGCAGGTGCTGCCGGGCAGCCTCCGTGAGGTACTGGGGATCGCTGGCGCCTTTCTCCGTCCCGAGCTTTTCGTGGAACAGGGCACCGATCTCCTCCTTTTTCAGGTGAATGGCCGGCATGACGATATGGCTCGGCGGCTCCTCCCGGAGCTGGATGATTCGCTCGCCCAGGTCGGTATCCACCACCTCGATGCCCTGCTCTTCCAGGTACTGATTGAGGTGGCACTCCTCGGTGAGCATGGATTTGGACTTGACGATGCGGTCCACCCCGGCCCGGGAAAGGATTCCATGGACGATGCGGTTGTGGGCCTCCGCATCCTCGGCCCAGTGCACGATCACCCCGTTGGCGGTGGCGCGCAGCTCGAACTCCTCGAGGTAGGTATCGAGGTTACTCAGTACGTTATCCATGATGTCGGAGCCCAGCTGCCGGAGGGATTCCCACTCCGGAATACCGGCGATGCTGCCATCCCGCTTTGACCGGACATGCCACAGCGATTCATCGTGCCAGTTGGATCGGGGCTCGTCCTGCAGAAAGTCGGCGGCGCGTTGGGCGTGGGTCATGACCGAAAGATAAATACCCCCCAGGCCCCAACCATACCGTACTGTCCGGGTGTCGTGTAGCGGCGCGGAAACCCGCCCCATGGCATGGGGTTTGAAATGTGGCTCGGAAACTTTAACACTTTACAGTAATACTATCGGGTGACGGTGCGTTTAGTAAGCCGTCTGACAGTCAAAGCCAGACCGCTTCCCGGAATTTTCCCGGCCTTGCACCGGCTTACACGGAATTTTTCCCTCACCAAACCAACGCCACATGGCAACTTACCAAAACAGCCCTACCCCCGCTCCCCAACCCCAGAAGAACCGGACCCCGCTGCTGGCCGGCATCATTGCCGTGCTCCTGGTGGCTATCGCCGTACTCGGCATCAGCTTCATGAACCGGGGTACCGAGAACGCCCAGCTTTCCACAGAGCTCGTGGAAATGGAGCAGTTCAAGGCCCAGGCGGAAAAGCAGTACTACGAGTCGCTCGCCGAACTCGAGGAAATGCGGGGCAGCAATGAGGAGCTTAACGCCCTTATTGATCAGCAGAAGGAAGAACTGCGCCTGCAGAATGAGAAAATCACCAGCCTCACCCGCGACAGCCGCAACCTCGGCGCCGCCCGCAAGGAGCTGGACGACCTGCGCACCAAGACCGTCGCGTACATGGCCGAGCTCGAAGATCTCCGGACCAAGAATGCCGAACTCACCGAGCAGCGGGACATGATCGCCGGCCAGCGCGATATGCTGAGCAGTGACCTGCAGGTCAGCCAGCAAACCAACGAGCAGCTCAACAGCGAACGCGCCGTGCTAGTCAGCGAGCGCGAGCAGCTCGCCAACCGCAATACCGAGCTGAACAAGAAGGTGAACGTCGCCAGCGTCATCAAGACCAACAACATTACCGTGGAAGGACAGAAGCAGCGCAACAGCGGCCGCTGGGTAGGTCGCAACAACGCTAAGAACATCGAGCGGCTATTCGTCTGCTTCAACAGCCTTGACAATGCCGTGGCCACCCCCGGTGAGGAAACCTTCCAGATGCGTATCATCAATCCTACCGGTGAGACCCTGAGCATCGAAGCCGAAGGCAGCGGCGTCCTGACCACCGACCAGGGCGAGCAGGTCACCTACACCAAGAACGTACCCTTCAACTTTGAAGGCGAAGCCGCCAACCACTGCGCCGAGTGGAACGTACCCGGCCATGAATACCTGGAGGGCATGTACACCGTGGAGCTCTACAATAAGGGCACCCTGGTGGGCAGCACCCAGGTAGAAATGAAGTAAGGTCCGGTCACCATCCGGATTTCAGGCAGGGCCGCCCCCGGATCGGGAGCGGCCCTGCTATCTTTGTACCGTGTCCGATCCCATCGCCAACGCTTCCGCGGCCGAACTGCTGCGCCGAGAATTCGACCTGCCCCGCGGCTCCCTCACGGAAGCGGAACTGCTGGACTGGCTGGCCGCCCGCGTCGCGGAGCTGCTCCGCCTGCGCCCCGACTACCTCATGAGCCTCTGCTACACCCTCGACCTGCCGGAGGAGGAAGTCCAGGCCGCCCTGCACCCGGCTACCCCCGAAGGCCCCCACCACGCGCTCGCCCGGGTACTCTACCTGCGGCAGTGCCAGCGGGTCCACACGCGTCAGTCGGTGCCGGCCCCTCCCCTGTCCGACCCCAACGCCTGGTAAGTTGCGCGACCGACCCGATCCCCTGGCCGACTACGCCGAATCCCTGAGCGGCCCCGTACCGGACTACCTCCTGGAAGTTGAGCGGCAGACCTACCTCAAGACCATCGCTCCCCAAATGATGAGCGGCCGGCTGCAGGGCCGCCTCCTGGCGCTGCTTTCTCAGCTGGTGCGCCCCAATTCCGTACTCGAGATCGGCACCTTTACGGGTTACGCCACCCTGTGCCTGGCGGAAGGATTGTCTTCCGGCGGCCGGGTCCACACCATTGAGGGTGACCCCGAGATCGCGGCCCGCGCACGGCGCCATTTCGCGGCCTCGCCGTTCGCCGACCGCATCAGTCTGTACACCGGACAGGCCCGCGACCTGTTGCCCGGCCTGCCCGGTCCCTTCGGGCTGATCTTCCTGGACGGGGACAAACAAGGCTACCCCGATTACCTTCCCTTGTTGGTAGAACGATTATCGCCCAACGGCCTGCTCATCGCCGATAACGTACTGTGGGACGGCAAGGCGGGCCAGAAGACCCGCGACCTTACGGCGCGCAAACTCCAGATTTATAACCAATTAGTAGCCGAACACCCCCTCTTATCGACCGTTGTCCTTCCCCTGCGCGACGGGCTCTCGATTTCCCGGCGCATCGGCTAAACAAAGCACCCTTGTACCAACATATATAAGTGAGTGAATTTTTCACACTCATCATTTATATAATAATCCCATGCAATTCGTAACCACCACAGACCAAAAATCAGGACAAGAAGTAAAACTCCGCTATCAGGAATACGGCACCGGTAAGCCCGTCGTGTTCATCCATGGCTGGCCGCTCTCCGGCGACATGTTCGAGTACCAGCTGGAGCCGCTGAGCCGTGAAGGCCTGCGCTGCATCGCCTACGACCGCCGCGGTTTCGGCTACTCCTCCAAAGTAGGAGACAGCTATAATTACGACACCCTGGCCGATGACCTCAATGCGGTTCTCACCGAGCTCGACCTCCACGACGTAACCCTCGTGGGTTTCTCGATGGGTGGCGGTGAGGTAGCCCGCTACATTGGCAAGTACGGAGAAGACCGCGTGTCCGCCGCCGTGCTCATCAGCGCCGTTACCCCCTATATGCTCGATACCGACGGCCACGACGGCGTCGAATGGAGCGTGTTCCAGGAGATGATCGACGGCATCCGTAAGGACCGTCCCGGCTTCTTCGCCAACTTCGCCAAGAACTTCTACGGCATCGGGCTGCTCAACCACCCCGTCAGCGACGAATTCCTCCAGTGGACGCAGCACATGGCCATCCAGGGATCGAGCCGCGCCGCCATCGACTACATCGAGGCCTTCGCCAAGACCGACTTCCGCAATGACCTGAAGAAAGTAACCGTCCCCACCCTGATCATCCACGGGGAAGACGATAAGATCGTACCCATCGGAGTAGGGGGCGACGCTACCCACGAGCTGCTGCCCAAGGCCATCTACCACAAGTACGATGATGCTCCCCACGGACTCTTCTACCCCTTCAAGGAGCGCCTGAACCGCGACCTGCTGTCCTTTATCAGGACCAAGGCCAGCGTAGACCGCAAGATCGCCGTCAGCTAAATCCATTGCCCTCCGGCAAAAACAAAGCCGGCCGTCCCATCGCGGGGCGGCCGGCTTTTTTATTACGGATAAGATGCCGTAGTTAGGCGGTCACGGAAACTTCCTCTTCCTTGGGGAGTCCCTCTACGCCATTCACCGTGGTATACTTGAAGCTGAGCTTCTTATCGGGGTAGATGTAGCTGAAGGCAGACTGCACCGCCAACGTCCCTTCGTGGAAGCCGCAGAGGATCAGCTTCAGCTTGCCGGGGTAGGTATTGATGTCGCCGATTGCATAGATGCCCGGTACGCCGGTGCTGTAGTCGCGGGTATCGACCTCGATGGCGTTCTTGTCGATGGTCAGGTTCCAGTCGGCGATCGGCCCCAGTTTGGGAGACAATCCGAAGAGCGGGACGAAGTCGTCGACCTCGATGATCTGCTGTTCACCGTCTTTGTGCTTCACCGTGACGCCTTCGACCCGCCCGTCACCGACGATACCGATCGCCTGGGCGTTGGTCACCAGGTTTACGCGGCCGGACTGGGCCAGCTCGTGCACCTTCTCCACGCTGTCGAGCGCCCCGCGGAAGCTGTCGCGGCGGTGCACCAGGGTGACCTCCCGGGCTACATCGGCCAGGAAGATCGTCCAGTCCAGGGCGGAATCGCCGCCACCGGCCAGGATGACGCGCTTATCGCGGTACACCTCCGGGTCGCGGATTACGTAGGCTACGCCGTTGTCTTCATACTTCTCGATGTTGGGGATGGGGGGCTTGCGGGGCTCGAAGCAGCCCAGTCCGCCGGCGATGCAGATCACGGGGGCTTCGATCACCGTGCCCCGGCTGGTCGTGAGGCGGTACATCTTCTCCCCCACTTTCTCGAGGGATTCGGCCCGCTCGCCGAGGGTGAATCCAGGATTAAAGGGCTTGATCTGTTCCATCAGGTTCTCCACCAGTTCTCCGGCGAGGACACTGGGGTAACCGGGGATATCGTAGATCGGCTTCTTGGGGTAGATCTCGGTGAGCTGGCCGCCGGGCTGGCCGAGGGAATCGACCAGGTGGCAACGCATTTTCAGCAGCCCCGCCTCGAATACGGTGAAGAGGCCGACGGGGCCGGCCCCGATGATGAT
>JBGTHX010000469.1:0-7194 GCA_041746055.1 Lewinella sp.
ATTGTCCGAAGTTCTGATCCAGCTGGTCGATGTATCCAAGGCGGGGGAAGATGAGGCCCGTCTGCGAGAAAGTAGTGAGGGTGGACTGCTGTCCGTCGATTACCACGGGCACCGGGGCGCTCTCGACGAGCTCCACCTGGGATATATCCGGGTTATTGAAGTCCTTGGCCAGGTTCGAGAAGTTGGTGCTCAGGCTGGCGTAGAGCTGTAGGGTGGGGCGGAGGCCCGACTTGGCGATGTCGATCCCCACTTCCGCGGCCGAGCGGCGCAGCTCCGCCGCGCGGATGGTGGGCTGCGTTTGCTCCGCGGCCGACAGCACCTGTTGCAGATCGTACTCACTGAACAGGACCGATTCATCCAGGTCGCGAACCGGCGTAGCGATGTCGAAGTCGTCGCTCGGGTCCAACTCCAGCAGGATCTGCAGGTCGAGCAGGGACAGGCGGACCTGGTTTTCGAGTTCCACCACGCTGCGCTGGTTGGCAGCCTGCTGGGCGAGAATGTCATAGCGCTGGGCAGCCGGGATACTCCCGGCGCGGATCTGGGCGTCGGTATTTTCCAGCTGGCGGCTGGTCAGCTCGTACTGGGCCTGGGCGTTGGCGAGTTGCTCACGGGTCAGCAGGATGGTGAGGTAGCTGTTGGCCACGGACAGGCCGACGTTGTTGGCGGTGATCCGTACGTCGGTTTCGGCCGCCTGCAGGTCGAGCTCCGATTGGCGGATGCTGTTGCGGATCAGCCCACCGTTGTAGATCGTCAGTCCGCCCTGCACCTGGTAGCCCTGGGACAGGATATTTCGGGCTTCGAAAGTATTCGTGGTCGGGTCGATCGTACGGCCGAGCTGCAGATTAAAGCCGGTGCCCGCGCTGAGGGTGGGCAGCCGGTTATAACGGCTCTGTTTAAGCGCCAGCCCGGCCAGTTCGCTGCTGTTGTCCAGGCGGCGTACTTGCAGGTTATTCTCCCAGGCGTATTCTACCGCCTGGCTCAGGGTCCAGCCGTTGTCCTGGGCTCCCGCCAGGCCGGGTAACAGCAATAAGATCCACAGGTAAGCTCCTTTCCGCATTCTACTGATGTGTTAGGTCGGCAAAACTACGGACTGCCCGCGCCGGGCAAAATTTAATCTATGAACGTGCGCCGGTATTAGACGGGCTGCTCCTCACGTCTGTTTTCCGATCAGAGATTGCTATTTACCACCCGGGAACCCACGAGCCGGTCGTAGCGACCCCCAAGGGGCCGGTAGTAGACCAGGGCGATGTAGTCGTTCTCCGTCACGTCGAAGCTGTCCTCCGTTTCGTCGTACCCGACCTGCTCCTTGCCCACGTCGGTCACGTAGTAGTAGTTGTAAAAGCCCTGCTTCACCAGCACCCGGCCCACGTAGGCATTGATGCTCGGGTTCCAGACCATGCGGTAGTCGTACTTGGTCTGCCACTCCGAAAAGGCCCCGAACAGGTAGAGGTCGTGGTCCAGCGGCAATCCGCTGCGCGTTTTGAGCAGGAAGGTCACTTCGACGTACTCCCCGGTGAAGTCCAGGCCGAAGCGCTCGAAATTTTCCTGCAGGAAATCGTCGGCGATATTCACCACGGGCCGGTCGGTGCGGAAGTTCACGAAGTCCCCGTTCAGGTCGAAGTACTGGATGTACACACTGTTGGCGCGGGTCTCCTCCGGCGTCAGCATCATGGCGTAGAAGCTGCCCTCGTTGGTGATGCTGCTTACCGAGGTGCGGGGGGCCTGCACCGAGCGGATGTCCAGGTTGCGGAATTCGTTGCCGCCGCGGAAAATGATCTTGTCCTGGTAGTTGAATTGCACTCCCTCGCGGCCGAGCAGGTTGGGGGCCACGCCGATGACCGCGTTGTCCCAGCGGCCGTTTTGCAGCACCGTTACGCTGAGTTCCTGCAGCGGTGAACGGGGCTGAAGCTGCTTGGTATTGACGTTGAGCTGCACCTCCTGGTGGGTCTGGATCTTGTCCACCACCGAGGGGCGGGTCACCTGGGCGTCGACCCCGGCGAGGTTCTCTGAAACCATGAAGCGGCGGGTTATGACGGGCCGGTCGTCGTCCTGGGTGTCGTACACCACCAGCAGGTAGTTGCCACTCTTTTCCAGGCGCATATTGCGGTTGGGGAAGACGAGGTCGTAGTGGGTGTACTGCTTCAGGGTGCGCAGGCTAAAGTCGTATTCCTCCAGGTAGTCGTTGGCGTAGCCGCTGTTGTATTCCATCTGGCCGAGCGTGGAGGGTGTCCAGTCGCGGTTGCAGTGGATAAAGCTGTAGGAGTAGCGGTGTACCTCGTCCGAGAGGTCGTCAAATGAGAGCCGCAGCTGGGCCCCGCCGTCAAGATCGATCACCGGGTAGGAGTGGGGAAAGCCGGCCACGGTGAGTCGGACCGTCTTGATATTGTCTACGTAGGTATTGTCGTAGAATTCGAAACCGGTGCGCTGGCCGTGCAATCCGGCCAGTGCAAACAGCAGCAAGAGCAGGGCGGTGGGGCGCGGGTGCAGGGGAAGTCGGAGAAGGCGTAGGCTCATGTATATAGCTTGAGTCGACTGACGAAAGGGGTGCCCCGACGGTAGAACCGCCACGGGCGCGCGGCCCAGTCCGGACCTGCCCCGTCGATCCCGATGCGGGGCGTGGCCGCGATTTCCTCGTCCGGCACCACCACCCCGGCGGGTAGCAGCCGGACGACCGAATCCGGATCGAGCAGGTGGACCGCATTGTGCGAGCGGCTTATCCCGAGGGCTTTGGTCACAACGCCGGGTCCCGCGCTAAGTTTCGGCTTTAAGCTTTCCATATGACGGCGCTCCAGCATGGTCTCCAGGCCACGCAGCGGCTCCACGGCGCGGAAGAGCACGGCATGCGGGGTGCCCGCCGGACCGGTAATCACGTTGAAAAGCTCGTGGATACCGTAGCAGAGGTACACGTAGCTCGTGCCTGCTTCCGCGTAGAAGGGCTCGGTACGCGGGGTACGCCGGTGGCCATAAGCGTGGCTGGCGCGATCGTCGGGGGCCCAGTACGCTTCGGTCTCGGTGATGCGGCCGGCGGTCTCCACGCCGTCCAACCGGGTGACGATCTCGGCGCCGATCAGCCCGCGGGCTATGGCTACCGGATCTTCCCCGCTTAGGAAACGACGGAAGTCGTCCTCAGGCATCCCGCAGTTCCCGGCGCAGGATCTTGCCCACGTTGCTTTTGGGCAGTTCGTCTACGAAGGCTACTGCTTTGGGGATCTTGTAGCCGGTCAGTTCGGTACGGGCGTAGGTGATCAGCTCGTCCTCGGTGAGGCTCTTGTCCTTTTTAACCACGAATACCTTCACGACTTCACCGGACTTCTCGCTGGGCATCCCCACGGCCGCACATTCCAGCACTTTGGGGTGGGCTGCAATGATATCCTCCACTTCATTGGGGTAGACGTTAAAACCGGAAACCAGGATCATATCCTTCTTGCGGTCCACGATCGTGAAGAAGCCGTCCTCCGACATCATGCCGATGTCGCCGGTATTCAGCCAGCCATCCCGCAGTACATTGGCGGTATCCTCGGGGCGGTTGAGGTAGCCCTTCATTACCTGGGGCCCCTTGATCTGAATCTCTCCGCGTTCTTCGGCGGTAGCTACCCGGTTCTCCTCGTCGTTCCACACCCGCATGAGGGTATTCGGCATTGGCACGCCGATGGAGCCGATACGCAGGTTTTCATTGAGGGGATTCATGCAGACGGCGGGGCTGGTCTCCGTGAGCCCGTAGCCTTCGCTGAGGGGCACGCCGGTCACCTGTTGCCAGCGTTCGGCCACCGTACGCTGAACGGCCATTCCTCCACCCACGGTGATCTTGAAGTGGCGGAAGTCGAGGCGGGTGAAGTCCTTGTCATTCAGCAGGGCATTGAAGAGGGTATTAACGCCCGTCATGCCCACGATCTTGTTATCCTTGAAGGCCTTCACGATGGTGCTCAGGTCGCGGGGATTAACGATCAGGACATTGCACACGCCATGACAGAACAGGCCCACGGAGTTGACCGTGAAGGCGAAGATGTGGTAGAGGGGGAGGGGACACAGCATCCGCTCGTCGCTGCCGGAAGTGAGCTTCTGGGTCATCCAGGCCTTGGCCTGCAGGGCATTGGCGACCAGGTTGGCGTTAGTCAGCATGGCGCCCTTGGATACTCCGGTAGTGCCGCCCGTGTACTGCAGCGCAATGGTGTCGTCAGGCTGACCGGTGAACTGGGGCAGCTGGTACTTCTTGCCCTCTTCGAGGGCGGTCTGGAAGTCGACGGCGGTGGGTAGGTTATAGTCCGGCACCATCTTCTTGACGTTCCGCACGACGAAGTTGGTCAGTCCGCCCTTAATCCAGCCCAGCATGCCGCCGATGGAGGTGGTAATGATGGTGTTGATGTCCGTTTCGTCCAGGATCTCTTCCAGATTCTTGGCGAAGTTCTCGGCGATAATGATGGCTTTGGTCTGGCTGTCGGTGAACTGGTGCTTCATTTCCCGCGGGGTGTAGAGCGGGTTCGTATTCACGATCACGAGGCCGGCCTTCAGCAGCGCGTGCAGCGCGATGGGGTACTGCAGCATATTGGGCATCATCACGGCTACGCGGTCGCCCGGCTGCAGGCCGCGATAGTGCAGATAGGCCCCGAGGGCGGTACTCAGGCGGTCCAGTTCCTGGTAGCTCATGTCCTTACCCATAGAGGAAAAGGCGGCCTGCTTACCAAAGGTCTTGGTCGTTTCTGCGAGCAGGCCCTTCAGGGTAGCGTGGGTGGTCACGTCGATATTGGCGGGGATGCCCGCGGGGTACTGGGCGAGCCACGGCCGCTGGTCGGTATTCATGCGGATCGTATTTAAGCTTGGTGAAGGGCAAAGTACGACACAGAGGGCGTATTCGGGTGAGGGGACAACCGCAGCAGCGCTGGCGGCGTTCTATAGAAAGCACTGGAGAATGCGCCGGTTCACGATCCACGGTTTTCCGCCGGTCATGGTAAATTTGCGCATATTCGCTACTCGTTAATGTCTGTTAAACTTTCCCTACCACAATGGAAAATGGAATCCTCACCGACGCTCAGCAGAAAGATGCCGAGCTGATCAAGACCCTGCTCGAGAAGATCGTCAATAAGAAGGGCTTCGACAACGTAAAGGCCAACGCCGAAGGTTACGAAACACCCGCCAAGATTCGCCGCAGCAAGGACACCGAAGAATACTTCATTCCCGATGTCACCGGTGAGGTTAACGGCCGCAAAAGCTACTTCGAACTCGGCATGAAAACCGACGACGAGCGCGAACTGGTCACCAAATGGCGCCTCCTCAGCAGCCTCGCCGCCTATAAGCACGGTAAGTTGTACCTGGCCGTTCCGCGCGGACACATGGCCTTCACCAACCGCATTCTGGCCGACTACCCCATTCAGGCGGAAGTGGTTAAGATTTAGAGACTCGGTCGCTTCGCTCCCGAGCGGTAGAAGCGCTGCGCACCGGTAGAGAGCCGCTCGCTTCGCTCGCGGCCGGTAGAAGGCCTTCGGCCCGGTAGAGGCCCACGTAATGAAACCCGATTTGCAGTCGCAAATCGGGTTTCGTCGTTATAAGCGCCCATCTACCGTGCGCAGCGCTCTACCGTAAAGCAAGCGCAGCGAGCTTTACTCCACCAAGCGAAGTATCTCTACCGTAAAGCGAGCGAAGCAAGCTCATCCTCTACAAAGCGTAAGCGTTTGCGTCGATAAGTAAGTCAGCCACCACCCGGCGCAATTTCTTTACGTTCTGCGGTGGATACTTCGTGAAGCGCTTGATGCCCATCGTGAAGGTGCGCAGCAGGTCACCCTCAATGAAGCTGGCCACGGCGTCGGTCGCGTTGCGGGCCATGCGGCCGGTCACGTCGTGGAGGTAGACGCGCAGGATGGCATCGTACACTTCCTGCGGGTGCTGTCCCGCGCCGCTCTCGCGGAGCTTCCGGACCCGCAGCAGGGTACTCTCGGACTGCAGGAGTTCCCCGAGCATGTCGGCTACGTTCATCAGGATCTCCTGCTCACTTTTCAGGTTGATCTTGCCGTCCATCTGCTGCTTGGCGGCGGCACCGGCCACCATGAGGATCAGTTTCTTAAAGTCCTGCACGGCCTTGATCTCCTCGCCGTACTCGCCTTCCGGCCGGTCGAGGCCGGGCATGCCGCCCAGTTCCTTCTGCACGTTCCAGGCGGGGCCTACGATGTCAAGGGCGCCCTTCATGGCGCGGCGCAGGAGCATGTCCACGCTCAACAGGCGGTTGATCTCGTTGGTGCCCTCGTAGATGCGGTTGATGCGGCTGTCGCGGTACATCCGCGGAGCCAGGGTCTCTTCGCTGTAGCCCATGCCGCCGTGGATCTGTACCACCTCGTCGACGGTGTAGTCCAGGGTCTCGGAACCGAGGAACTTCAGCAGGGCACACTCGATCGCATATTCTTCGGCGCTGAGCAGCTTCGCTTCGGAGTAGGTCTTACCATCTTCCATCAACTGCTTGTTCATATCCTGGATCTGCTGGCTCACTCGGTACAGGGCGCTCTCCCCCGCGAAGATGCGGATAGCCGCCTCGCCGATCTTGTACTTGATCGCCCCGAAGTTGGCGATGGGCTGCTTGAACTGAATGCGCTCGTTGGCGTAGCGGACGCCGACCTCCAGCGCGCGCTTGGCACCGCCCATGCTGAGGGCGTGCAACTTGAAGCGGCCTACGTTCAGGACGTTGAAGGCGATGAGGTGGCCCTTGCCGATCTCCCCCAAACTGTTGCCGGCGGGTACCCGCACGTCCTCAAAAAAGACCTGGCGGGTGGAACTGCCCTTGATGCCGAGCTTATCTTCCTCGGCCCCGAGAGTAAGTCCCTCCAGTTGGCGGGGCACGATGAAACCGGTGAACTTGTCACCGTCCACCTGGGCGAAAACAATGAAAACGTCCGCGAAGCCCGCATTGGAGATCCACATCTTCTGCCCGTTCAGCACGTAGGCATCGCCGTCGAGTCTGGCGGTGGTCTTGGCACCCATCGCATCGGAGCCAGAGCCGGGTTCGGTGAGGCAGTAGGCGGCTTTCAGCTCGCCCGAGATCAGTCGGGGCAGGTATTCTTCCTTCTGGGCATCGGTGCCGAAGTAGAGGATCGGCAGCATGCCGATGCCGGTATGGGCTGCGTAGCTCACGGTAAAGGACCCCGAACTGCCACCCATCACCTCGCAAATCAGGGTATTGGTATTCGTGTCCATTTCCATGCCGCCGTACGC
>JBGTHX010000470.1:0-3068 GCA_041746055.1 Lewinella sp.
GCCGCGCCCATGGCACCCGCGACCCCGACCCGCGACCGCCCCATCACGCCGCCTTCCTTGGCACCCGGCGACCACGACGACTTCGAAATCGAAGGGCCCCGTACCCTCTCAGAGCAGGGACGCGAACAGCTGCGCGGCGACCAGATGGAGATGCCCCTGGACGCGGTGGGCGACCTGACCCTAATCAATCCCGACCCGTTGTCGGTGGGCGGCGACAACCTCATCGTAGCCGACGGCGACAACGGCATCGATACCAGTCTGGCCGTCACCGAGGAGAACGCCGACCACACCGAGCCTTACGACCCCACCCTGGACCTGCCCAGCTACGAGAAACCCCACCTGCAACTGCTCGTGGAGGGGGACACCGGCAAGCACGAGGTCGACCGCGCCGAACTGGAGGCCAACAAGGACCAGATCATCGAGACGCTCCTCAACTACAAGATCGAGATCACGAAGATCCGCGCCACGATCGGCCCTACGGTAACCCTGTACGAGATCGTGCCCGCCCCCGGCGTACGCATCTCCAAGATCAAGAACCTGGAGGACGACATCGCCCTCTCCCTGGCCGCCCTTGGCATCCGCATCATCGCACCGATCCCGGGACGTGGCACCATCGGTATCGAGGTGCCGAATAAGAACCCGCAGATGGTAAGCATGCGGGAGGTACTGGAGAGCGAGAGATTCCAGACCGCCAAGATGGACCTTCCCCTGGCCCTCGGCAAGACGATCAAGAACGAGGTGCTCATCGCCGACCTGGCCAAGATGCCTCACCTCCTCGTGGCGGGAGCTACCGGACAGGGTAAGTCGGTGGGTATCAACTCGATCATCATGTCGCTGCTCTACAAGAAGCACCCGAGCCAGGTGAAGCTGGTGATGATCGACCCCAAGAAGGTGGAACTCTTCCCCTACGCCAAACTGGAGAGCCACTTCCTGGCCTTCCTGCCGGGGCAGACGGAGCCCATCACCACCGAGACCACCAAGGTGATCCACATCCTGAATTCGCTATGTATCGAGATGGACCAGCGCTACGACCTGCTCAAGAAAGCAGCGGCGCGGAATATCAAGGAGTACAACGAGAAGTTCGTGGCGCGGAGGCTCAATCCCGAAAAGGGCCATAAATTCCTCCCCTTCATCGTGCTCATCATCGACGAATTCGCCGACCTGATCATGACCGCGGGCAAGGAGGTGGAGATGCCGATCGCCCGCCTCGCGCAGTTGTCGCGGGCCGTGGGCATCCACCTGGTGATCGCCACCCAGCGCCCCTCGGTGAACATCATCACCGGAGTGATTAAGGCCAACTTTCCCGCGCGGATCGCCTACAAGGTGACGGCGAAGGTCGACTCCCGCACCATCCTCGACTCCGGCGGTGCCGACCAACTGATCGGCCGCGGTGACATGCTCCTCAGCAACGGCGGCGACGTGGTGCGTCTGCAGGGTGCCTTCGTGGATACCCCCGAGGTGGAGGAGGTGATCAACTTCATCGGCAACCAGCGCGGCTACGTAGAGCCCTACCTGCTGCCCGAGTACAATACCGACGAGGAGTTGGCCGGCTCCGGCGCCCTCAGCTACGCCGACCTCGACGACATGTTCGAGGATGCCGCGCGCCTCATCATCCAGCAACAGCACGGCTCCACCAGCATGGTGCAGCGCCGCCTGAAACTGGGTTACAACCGTGCCGGCCGCATCATGGACCAGATGGAGCAGCTCGGTATCGTGGGCCCCGCCCAGGGCAGCAAGCCCCGCGAAGTGCTGGTGTACGACGAGATGGAGCTTACGCGCTTTATCGATGACCTGCGCAATAAGGGGTAGGTAAGCCTCTACCGGCTGGTCCGGAGCTGTGGCAGCAAATGTTATCGTTTTGCCACCGGGCATTTTATCCCTGACTTCGCCCGTTTATAGAGCAGGTCCCCGCTACGCATTTGCGCAGCCGACCAGGGTCCCAGACAGTTTGCCGGCTAGCGGCTGTCCGGATCGCCCGGGATCACCTTTTTCTATGCTGCGTCGCTATTGCGGCCCGGCCACCAATTTGAGACACACATGAATATTACGGTTTCCCACTCCCCCACCCCGGGCCGTCACGTGCCCATTCCCCCCCCTGCGACCGCCGCTCTTCCGCCTCCCCGGCCGATTCGAGCCTAGGGCCGTCCACCCGGCTTCCGCCGGCCTCCCCTTTAGTTTCCTTCCTTCTCCGCATCCTGGCGGGTATTCCGTGCCGTACGCTATGCGTACGTCCCGACGTCCCGCCACCGGACCTATTAGCTATGAATACTCAAACACAATTGATGCCGCGCGGCATCAACCTGGCCCGGGCATGCTTTGTAGTGGCCCTCCTGGTCTTCCTTTTTCTCCCCGAAAACCTGACCGCCGCCGATCCGGTCCAACCGGTTGAACCGGTTGCGGAGGCGGAAGGAACCGGTAACGTACTGACCTGGATCGCCGTGGGAGACACCTCCCTCGCCGTCTTCCGGATCGAGTGGAGCCCCGACGGCATGGGGCGGTGGTCGGCCTTCGGTACGGTCGCGGCCTCCGCGGATACGCTGCACGACGTGCAGTACCGGGTGCAGGACAAGAACCCAAGCACCAGCAGCTACTACCGGGTAGTGGCGGTGCGGCACGACGGCAGCGAGACCCCGAGCCACGTCGTCTCGGTGATCCGGGAGGATACCGCCCGGACCCTCCGGGTAAGCTACGACCGCGAGAGCGGCGTAGCGCGCCTGGAGCTCGACCTGGAAACCGGGGGCAGCCTTCGCCTGACGGTACGTAATGACTCCGGGCAGACCGTCAGAACGCGCAGCCTCATAGCCGTCAGGGGGCGCTCGGCCATCGATACCTCCCTGGGCCAGGAGGCGGCCGGAACGTACCACTTCGAGGTCGTCCTTCCCGATGAACGGGTAGTATCGACCGACCTAACCGTGGAACCCTAGCGGATCCACCCAAAATATTCAGCGGGCCCTGACCGCCCCGCTGACCCGTCTTGAGAGATTTTTCGTCTATTGGTTTCGCCCCCCCGGTTCACGCCGCGCGGGGGCGAGCTTTTTGTAATAAGCGCGCCGGCCCACAATTACCCG
>JBGTHX010000471.1:0-4993 GCA_041746055.1 Lewinella sp.
CCCGCTGCGCCCGTTTTAACCGGTCCGGAAGGCCCCTCGGTGACCGATTGCCCGGTAAAAGGGTACTCACTTGTAACGAAACAAATTTTATGGGCGGCTGCTCCTGCGCGGGCACGTACTGCGCGTTTTGTCCGGTCCCGCCCGGGGTACGAAGGGTATTAATTAAATGTCATATGGACATTTTATAATTATATTTGGCTCCCTGCGGCGGCCGATGCTCCGTCCGCCCCTTTCGGACGCTTACCTTAAACCGACACCATGCGCACGTTCTCCTTATTTCTGCATACCCGGTGCGCGGGGTTCGCATCCGCCCTGTCGTCCCCACCCACACCGGCGTTGGTCCGGTGACGGTGCGCTAAGTACCCCCTTTTCACACGCTACACCTCTCGAACATGCAACTCCGTACTTCCCTCCTCCTGCTCGCCGCTTCCCTCCTCGGGGGGGCGGTCCGCGCCCAGACCACCCTTACGGTGGCGATCGACGATCCGCAATCCGACATTTCACCCTCGATGTACGGCATCTTCTTCGAGGACATCAACTTCGCGGCCGATGGCGGCGTGTACGCCGAGCTGGTCAAGAACCGCTCCTTTGAATTCGACCGCCCGCTCATGGGCTGGGAAGTGAAGGGCGCGGGGGATGGCCCGATCGCCGACCGGAGCAACGTGCTGGTCCAGAACACCGGCGCGGAGCACCCCGACAACCCCCGCTACGCGCTGGTACGCGTACAGTCGGGCAACGGCACCTTCGTGCTGCGCAACGAGGGCTTCCGCGGTATGGGCGTGCATGGCGGCGCGCAGTACGACTTCAGCGTGCTGGTGCGCGACCTGACCGGTGACGTGCAACTGGAAGTGGCCCTGGTCGACACCACCGGTGCAGAACTCGCCAGCAGTCCGGTGACCCTCACCGGTACGGGTGAGGACTTCGTGAAGGCCACCGCCAGCCTCACCGCCGCGGAGACCGACGCACAGGCGCGGCTGGAACTGCGCTTTACCGGCAGCGGCAGCGTGGGCCTGGACATGATCTCGCTCTTTCCACACGACACCTGGAAAGGCCGGGAGGGCGGCCTGCGGCAGGACATCGTGAACCTGCTCGACGGCCTGCAGCCCGGCTTCGTCCGCTTCCCCGGCGGCTGCATCGTGGAGGGCCGCGACCTGGCCAACCGCTACCAGTGGAAGAAAACGGTGGGCGACGTCGAGGACCGCAAGCTCATCGTCAACCGCTGGAACACCGAGTTCGCCGCGCCGCGGAACGCCCCGGACTACTATCAGTCGTACGGACTCGGCTTCTACGAGTACTTCCTCCTCTCCGAGGACCTCGGGGCCACGCCGCTACCGATCCTTAACTGCGGCATGGCCTGCCAGTTTAACACCGCCGAAGTGGTGCCCCTGGACGAGCTGGATCCCTACATCCAGGATGCCCTCGACCTGATCGAATTCGCCAACGGTGACGCCTCCACCAAGTGGGGCGGGCTGCGCGCGGAGATGGGCCACCCCGAACCCTTCGGGATGCAGTACCTCGGCGTAGGCAACGAGCAGTGGGGGCCGCAGTACATCGAGCGCTACAAGATCTTCGTGGACGCCCTCAAGGCCGAGCACCCCGAGATCACCCTGGTGACCACCGTGGGGCCCTTCCCCGAGGGGGAGCAGTTCGATTACCTCTGGAGCGAATTGAATAAACTGGAGCCCGAGGTAGTGGACGAGCACTATTACCGCTCCCCCGAGTGGTTCCTGGGCAACGCCGACCGCTACGACGATTACGACCGCAGCGGGCCGGACATCTTCGCCGGGGAATACGCCAGCCACGGTCCCGATGGTGAGGCCCCCGAATCCCGCAACACCTGGCTCAGCGCCCTCACCGAAGCGGCCTTCATGACCGGACTGGAACGCAACGCCGACGTGGTACGCCTCACGTCCTACGCCCCCCTGATGGCCCACACCGATGCGTGGCAGTGGCGGCCCGACCTGATCTGGTTCGACAACCTCGAAGTGGGCCCCACCCCCAACTACTACGTTCAGCAACTCTTCTCCACCCACGCCGGTACCCACGTACTGCCCGCCCTCGCCGACGGCGAGGCCCTGACGGGACAGGACAGCCTCTACGCCAGCGCCGTGGTGGACTCGGTGGACCGTGCCGTGTTCGTCAAGGTGGTCAACGCCTCCTCCGAGGAGCGGACGTTCACCGTGGACCTGGACGGCAAGAAGGTGAAGAGCGAGGCCTTCCAGATCTCCCTTACCGCCCCCGAACTGCTCACCTATAACCAGGTGGGCGAGGCGCGCATCGCGCCCGTCACCAAAGAACTGGGCATCGTGCGGGACCAGCTCACCGTCACCCTCGCCCCGCGCTCCGTCAATTTGTTGTCCGTCTCGCTCGACAAACCAGCCCGCAAGTAGCCCCGATAGCTCTTCCCGGTTTAGTATTACGTCCACTATGCAAGCGAACTTCCTGACCGTCGTCCTGCCGGCCCCGTCCGTACCCGACTGGGAAAACCCGGAGGTGTTCCAGCGCAACCGCACGACGCCCTACGCGGCCTTCGTCCGCCTCCCCGCTCAACCGCAGCCTCAACGGCAGCTGGAAATTTAACTGGGTGGGCCGACTGGGACGGAAAGGAGGTTTACCTCCACTTCGGGGGCGTGAGCTCGGCCTTTACGTCTGGGTGAACGGGGACAGTCGGCTACAACGAGGGCAGCAAGACGCCCGCGTAATCCACCTCTATGGGTAATTGTTCGAAAAAATTTAGGCTTTTGCCAATGAACGGCTAATTCCGACCGTTAGTCCTTCCGGTGGGGCGGTTCCCCACGCATTTTGCCAGCGCTTGATAGCGTAGTTTTCTTTCTAACTCTCAGAATAAGCCTACCACTACCATGAAACTTTCTGCAACGCATAGCGGCGTCACTGCCGTCATGCCCCTATGGAGCCTACTTGCACTTTTGCTCCTGCTCACCGCCTCAGCCCCCCTCCCCGCCCTGGATTTCCGGTCGGAATTCGCCACCCCCTCCGTCAAGCCCATTTCACCCGTACGGGTACCCGTGGGGACCGCCTACAAATTCCTGGTCAACGGATCCTTCTCCGGCGACCGGCTCACCTACTCCGCCCGGCTGGAGAACGGTTCCCCGCTTCCCGGCTGGATCTCTTTCGCCTCCGCCCGCGGCCGCTTCATCGTCACCGCCCCCTCCGCCGAATTGGGTCGCCTATACCGCCTGCGGGTCACGGGCAAGGATGCGTCCGGGGCGTCCGTAAGCACCTCCTTTTACCTGCTGGTCGACCAATCCTCCGGTTGCGCCATCGACGCCAACACCGACCGGCTCGCCAAGGTGCTCAACTGCGCCAACGATACAGTAATTCTGCGCGGAGCGCTCAACATCGGTACGTACAGCTGGAGTGGTCCGGACGGCTTTTTCTCCAATATCGCCGAACCCGCCGTTACCCGGCCCGGCCTGTACATTCTCTCCTCCAGTGACGGGGCCTACTGCCCCCGCCGCGCCATCGTGGAGGTCACGCGGGTCAGCGACTGCCCCGGGGAAACCGACAACAACCTTATCCCTTCCGCCGAAATCAGGTACACCACCACCGGCAGCGTACCCCTTACGGTATCCTTCGACGCGACTTCCTCCGCCGACCCCGACGGACGGGTGATCGCCTACCAGTGGTCGTGGGAAGGTGGCTCGGCTACCGGTCCGCGCCCCACCGTGACCTTTCCCGAAGGCGAGCACGAGGTCACCCTCCTCGTAACCGACGAAACCGGCGCCCGCTCCACCTCCCGCGTGGTCATCACCGCCCGGCCGGCTACCGTTACTTCCGACAGCCACTGGCTCGAAGCCGAATGCGCCCAGGTGGGCAGCTCCTGGAGCACCGTTTCCTCCTCGGCAGCCGCGGGCGGCAGTTTCGTCCGCGCCCGCTCATCCTCCACCTCCTCCGTACCCGCCGACGCGGCACAGAACCTGCTGCGCTTCTCGATCACCGGCGCGCGGGCGGGCAGCTACCGGGTATTTGCCCGCGTGCTGGCCCCCGACGTGGAGAGCGATTCCTACTACATCCGCGTAAACGGCGGCGCCTGGGTCGCCTGGAAATCCGGCCTGAAGAAGGGTACCAGCTTCAACTGGAACGAGTGGTACCAGCGGCTGAATCTCAAGGAAGGGGACAATATCTTGGAGGTAGCCTACCGCGAAAGCCGTACCGGCATCGATAAATTCTACCTTACCCTCGGTTCCAACCTGCCCTCGGGCCTGGGTGGTGTCGACCCGTCCTGCCAGGCGAGCAACCTGCCCCCCGTGGCCGTGGCGTCCGCCGACCGCACCTCCGGTACGGCCCCCCTCACCGTGTGGCTGGATGGCAGGGGTTCGAGCGACCTCGACGGCAGCATCGTGAAATATGCCTGGAGCTGGTCCGGCGGATCGGCTACGGGAATGCGCCCGGCCATTAGTCTGCCGGCCGGTACGCACCAGATCCGCCTCACCGTGACCGACGACCGGGGAGCCACCGACACCGATGAGCTTACGGTTGCCGTACAGGCTTCCGGCGGTGGTTCGGGCACGGACGTCTGGCTGGAGGCCGAGTGCGCCGCCGTGGGCAGCAAGTGGTCTACCGGCAGCAGCTCGGCGGCCTCGGGCGGCAAGTACGTGGTGGTCAAGACTGGTAACGCCACCAACTACGCTCCCGCCGACCTGTCGGAGAACCGCGTACGGTTCAACGTGACGGTGAGCAAGTCCGGCACCTACAAGCTCTTTGCCCGCGTCAACGTACCGACCAAGAGCGACGACTCCTTCTGGGTGCGCGTCAACGGGCAATCGTGGTTCAAGTGGTACAACGGCATGCCGGTCGGCCAGGGCTTCAAGTGGGCCAAGGTGCCCCTGGGCCTCAACCTGCGGGCGGGCGACAACACCGTCGACATCGCCTTCCGCGAAGACGGCAGCCGGCTCGACAAACTGTACGTCACCCTTACCGGATCCCTGCCCACGGGCACCGGCGGGGCGGCCGCCAACTGCGGAGGGGCCAC
>JBGTHX010000472.1:0-5830 GCA_041746055.1 Lewinella sp.
CCTGCTGGTGAATAATCCGCTTGCCCCGGGCCGCGACTGGTGGAACGGCCGCAACGTCCTGGACCTCGAGTACTCCACCGACGGGCTAAACTTCCGCCACCTCGAAGACCTGGAGCGCCAGGAGGAGGGAGAGTACAGCTACCCGGCCATCATCCAGGCGGCGGACGGGCGAATTCACCTCACCTACACCTATGAACGACGGAGAATCCGGCACCTATCTCTCCGTCTGGAGTAAGGCTAAAACGAAGAAACCGAAAGCGAGGGTATCGCTTCCGGTTTCTGATGTAGAGGAGTGGTAGTATGGGACTACTTCTTCTTGGTGTCAGGCTTCTTCATGTCGGGTTTCTTGGACCCGCCGCCCTTCATGTCTCCGTCTTTGCCGTTGCCACCCTTAGCAGGTGCCTTGCCGCCTGCGGCGGGCTTGTCGGATTTGGCGGGAGATTTCTTCGAACTATCTGGTTGCTTAGCCATGGTACATAGTGTTTAAGATTGACGATTGCTGCGTCGATCGTTAGATAATGTGGCTATAACTGACGGTTATTCGCATATGTTTGAAAAATTTTAGTTAATACGAATAATGATTTGGATGGTGAAAGACAGAAACATTCACACGGTTTTCAATTATCCGGCTACATTCTCCCGCTTTCGGGACTTGCCTTTGCACCCGCGCTCATTGGGGTGGACGGCCTCGTAGGGACTAGAATAGGATTATAAATGCATGGACGGGGAGGGTTGACGCGCAAGCGGCAGATGCACCCTAGATTGGGCATCCAAGGACTGCAGCAGAACAAGGAAAAGCCGCTGTGGAGGAAGCACGAGTCAGGCTCCATGAGCTACCACATCCGGGCGCCGGAGCTGTGCCGACCATATCTTATCTTAGTCACATGCACACGCAAAAACGAAAGATGCTAACCGGCGAGCGCTACGATCCGCTGGACCCCGAACTGGTAGCCGACCGCCTGCGCACCCGACTCCTGGTAATCATAAAGAATATACCCGCCGACGTTTTTGCCGCCCGTAATCCTTGGCAGGTCATCCGGGTATCAGATCCTACATAAGCCCGACGATGAAGCCTCACCGCATTTTTACCACCCCCTTGGCCGGCGTTTACCCCCACTACGTCAACAAGGCGGAACCAAAGGGACGTACCAAAGACGAGGTAGACACCATCATCTGCTGGCTCACCGGCTACGACCGGGCCGCCCTGCAGGACCGGCTGGACCAGCGCACGGACATTGAAACCTTTTTCGCCGAAGCCCCGCAGCTGAACCCCAACGTGGACAAGATTACCGGAGTGGTGTGCGGCCATCGCGTGGAGGAGATCGAAGATCCGCTCATGCAGAAAATCCGCTTCCTGGACAAGCTGATCGACGAGCTGGCCCGGGGGAAAGCTATGGAGAAGATTCTACGGCCGTAACACCGGATGGCGTATTATACGGGACGGACCCGCCCCCCCGGGCAGCCATCCCAACTGACGGATTATGCACAAGGCTTTTTCTCCCTTCCTCCCGATGACCTTCTGGGCGGCCGATGCGCTCACCCAGACCAACTGGGTCCTGCCCACCTTTCCGGAGGGCACCGTACCACACGCTAACCTTCCCTACCAGGACGATACGCTGCACCAGCACCTGCTGGACATCTACCTTCCGCCGGAAGCCCGGGAGAAGGTGCGGCTGGTAATCTGGATCCACGGTGGGTTCTGCACGACCACCTGGACCGACCCAGGACCGGATCAAATGCCGTGATATGAACCATCGAATGTGTCTTCTTGCCCTTGGCGTCATGGTACTGGCGTTCCTGTCGGGTACTTCCTGCAGCCAGACCTCCCGGCCGTTTCAGCCGAAGGACAACGACTGGGTCGAGCAGGGTAACGCAGACTGGACCTTCCGGGGCGGTGAGATCACCGGGACGGCGAAGGAGCAGGAAGGCTACCTCATCACCCGGGGCACTTACCGGGATTTTACGCTGGAATTGGAGTTCTTCCCGGACAGCACCGTCAATTCCGGAATCTTCGTACTCTGCGAAGGGTACGAGATGAATCCCTTGGCCTGCCGGGAGGTCAATATCTGGGATCGCCATCCCAACCAGCAGTACCGCACCGGCACCATCGTGGCGCGCACCGAGCCCGTCGTTACCGTGCCAACCATCGGGAAGTGGAATACCTACCGCATCGAGAGCCGGAGCGATTCGCTTCACGTATTTCTCAATGGCAATCTCACGGCCCGCGAAGCCATCGGCGGGGTGGGGGCGGGCCACATCGGTCTACAGGCCTCGGGGACGGGGCGGGTGCGCTTCCGGCAGGTACGGCTGCGGTACGGGGCGGGTAGCCATAGCGTGTTCCAGGGGAACCGGGGAACTTGAACCAATTTCCCACAGGGTTATTTAGAACACGTACCACCCAATAACCCGCCATGAAATACCTATCCCTGTTTTTATTCGCGCTGCTGCTGGTGGCTTGCGATAGTTCCGAGTCCACCACCGAAATCTCCTCCACCACCGTAGAGGGTCAGGATACCGGCGCGATGACCGCCGAAACCCCGTCCGGTACCCTGCAGGCGACCGTTGACGCGGTGCAGACCCACGGCGGCGACATAACCGCCATCCCCGCCGATGCCGCCCGCTCCAACATCGACTCCTGGATCGGCCAGCTCGACGGAGTAGAAGGAACCGAAGCCGTCACCGGCAACCTAGAAGCACTCAAGGAAACCCTTGGCGAGTCGCCCGTAAACGGCGAACTCGCGGGTATGCAAATGATCAGTCTGGCCGAGGATACCCGGCAGGCCGGGGGATCTACTCCCGGTCTCACCACGCTGGCCTCCGCCCTCAAGTCGGGCGGCGAAAAGCTGGTCGGCTCGTCCTTCCAGGGCAGCAGCCTGCTGGACCAGACCCTTAACGCCGCCAAGTCCAAGGCCGCCGACATCACCACCCTGCCCGTAGCCACCGCCTCCGGGAACGTGGATGGCTGGATCGCCGAGCTGCGCGGCATGGACGGCAGCGACCAGATCGTGACCGACCTCGAATCCCTCAAGCAGGAGCTGGCCGCTTCCCCCATCGATGGCGCGAAGGTCTCCGACCTTCTCTTCTCACTGGCCGATCAGACGCGGTCTCTGGCCGGTGAAAACAAGGGCCTTTCCGTCCTGGCTTATTTGCTCGAATCCGGCGGATGGCGCCTGGAAGGGATGAGCGAGGACAGCAAGTAAACCTCAGCATTAACCAATACCCCTACCGTCGGTCGCTACACAGCGGCCGGCGGTTTTTTTATAGCGAACGGCATTAGCTTTAAAATTGAAAGTTCTTTTATTATTTTTAGGCAGAAAATATCCACCATGTCCTTCGCTCACCAATTAGACCAACTCCACTATCGCGCCCGGCAAAACCGCTGGCTCCAACTCTTCGCCATCTTCAACCGCGTGGCGCTGGCCGCCGGATTTCTGCCCGCGGGCTTCGTAAAGGTGCTGGGCGAGCGCTTCACCGATCTGCACGCCAACCACCCGATGGGGCACTACCTCGATGCACTCTTTCAGACAGGCTACTACTACACTTCAATCGGCGTATTCCAGATACTGGCCGGAGTCCTGCTCCTGATCCCGCGCACGGCAACGCTCGGGGCCCTGCTGTACCTGCCCATCATCCTGAATATCCTCATCCTGTCCATGGCGGTCCGCTTCCAGGGCTCACTGCCCACCGCCCCTCTGATGTTGCTGGCAAATCTCTACC
This sequence comes from Lewinella sp., assembly GCA_041746055.1. Classification (GTDB taxonomy): domain Bacteria; phylum Bacteroidota; class Bacteroidia; order Chitinophagales; family Saprospiraceae; genus Neolewinella. The sequence goes on from JBGTHX010000472.1 coordinate 3,718, forward strand.
TGCTGTGCTGGGACTACCATAAACTCCGCCTCATCTTTCCCTGGAACCGCAGGACGGCGGAAGCCCCGCTGCCCCCGCCCGAAGCCCTTTGCTGGCGCTTTCCGCTGAAGTTCGTAGGCGGCGTAGCGGCCACCATCCTGCTGTTCTTTGCCATCCTGGTGTACGTCCACCAGAACGCACTCATGCCTGCAAACCGGATCGAGGACTGCGAACGGCGTTGCCAGGCAGCGGAAAACGATGCCGCCTGCCGCGAGTTCTGCGCCTGCGTACACACCCGCGGGGAGGCCCTGGGTGGCTGCGTAGCGGCCTACGAGGCAAAGTTGTAGTGCCAGCTTCAGTCGGCGTTCGACAAAAAAGAGGCAACCCGTTTCCGGATTGCCTCTTGCTGTGCAGTCGTAATCTGCGGTGAAGCCACCTACTTCACATCGAAGCGGTCGGCATTCATCACCTTGGTCCACGCCTTCACGAAGTCGTTGACGAACTTGTCGGAGGCATCGTCCGCGGCGTACACTTCGGCCAGGGCCCGCAGCTCCGAGTTGGAGCCGAAGATTAGGTCGGTGCGCGTGCCGGTGAACTTGGTTTCGCCCGTACGGCGGTCCTTACCCTCGAAGTGGGTCTGCTCGTCGCTGGTGGACGACCACTTGGTGGACAGGTCCAGTACGTTTTCGAAGAAGTCCTGCGTCAGCTGTCCGGGCCGGTTGGTGAAGGCCCCGTGCTTGGAGTCGTCGTAATTCATGCCCAGAGCACGGAAACCGCCGTACAGTACCGTCATTTCCGGGGCGGTAAGGGTGAGCAGTTGGGCGCGGTCGACCAACAGTTCCTCGCCGGTGGCATTGATCGGGTTGCTGCGGTTCACGTAGTTGCGGAAACCATCGGCGTAGGGCTCAAGGGCGTCGAAACTCTGTACGTCGGTCTGCTCCTCCAGCGCGTCGACCCGTCCGGGGGTGAAGGGCACCGTGACGTCCTTACCGGCAGCCTGAGCGGCCTTTTCGATGGCTACGTTGCCGCCGAGCACGATGAGGTCGGCCAGAGAGACCTGCTTGCCCGACTGGCCGCCGTTGAAGTCCTTTTGTACGCGGGTCAGTGCATCCAGCACCTTGCCGAGCTGCTTGGGCTTGTTCACTTCCCAGTTCACCTGGGGGGCGAACCGGATGCGGGCACCGTTGGCACCGCCGCGCTTGTCGGAACCGCGGAAGGTGGCGGCGCTGGACCAGGCCGTATAAGCGAGTTCCTGGACCGAGAGTCCGGTAGCAGCGATCTTCTCCTTCAGTCCGGCCACATCGTTGTCGTCGATCAGGTGGTAGTTGCGCTCGGGCAGGGGATCCTGCCAGGTCAGCTCCTCCCGGGGTACGTCGGGACCGAGGTAACGGCTCAGCGGACCCATGTCGCGGTGCAGCAGCTTGAACCAGGCGCGGGCGAAGGCATCCTTGAAGGCTTCGTTGTCGTCGCGGAAGCGCTTAGAGATCTTCTCGTAGGCCGGGTCCACGCGCAGGGCGAGGTCGGTGGTGAACATGGAGGGGTGGTGCTTCTTGCTCGCGTCGTGGGCATCGGGGATGAGGGCCGCGCCTTCTCCGTTCTTCGGCCGCCACTGCCAGGCACCGGCCGGGCTCTTGTAGAGTTCCCAGTCGTACTGGAAGAGGAAGGTGAAGTAATCGTTGCTCCACTGGGTGGGGGTGCGGGTCCAGGTCACTTCCAGTCCGGAGGTGATGGTGTGGGCCCCGCGGCCGCTTTCGTAGCTGCTGTTCCAGCCCGTACTCATAGCCTCGAGGGGGGCACCGGCGGGCTCGGCGGCGACGTATTTCTCGGGATCGGCGGCACCGTGGGCCTTGCCGAAGGTGTGTCCGCCGGCGATCAGCGCTACGGTCTCCTCGTCGTTCATGGCCATGCGGCCGAAGGTTTCGCGGATGTCGCGGGCGGCCTTCATGGGGTCGGGCTCGCTGTTGGGGCCTTCGGGGTTGACGTAAATCAGTCCCATCTGCACGGCGGCCAGGGGGCTCTCCAACTGGCGGTCGCCGGTGTAGCGATCGTCGCCGAGCCACTCGGATTCCTTACCCCAGTAGATATCGCTGGCGGGCTCCCAGACATCCTCGCGGCCACCGGCGAAGCCGAAGGG